>SHYW01000017.1 GCA_009692615.1 Deltaproteobacteria bacterium
TCAACCACGGTGATCTCGCTGCGATATACTCGTTGAATTACGTCTAGTCGTTTCTCGTCTTTCATTGTCAGGGTTGTCATCCTTCCACCCTGACATAATTACGTTGCCGTTAACCCCTGACATAATCACTTTGCTACAACAAAGGTTGACAACTTGCGTTGGAGCTGTAAATGATTTCGCAGCAAATCCCATATTCGGGTTGATTACGCTGGAGGAAGTTATGCTCACCAGAACGAAACATTACTTCGTGATCAGTTTTACCGCAGTCGCCTTTCTCTTAGGCAGCAGCGGCGGCGTCATGGCGCAAACACGGATTTCGATCGGCGTCACGGAAACCATCGACGCTTATAACCCCTATGGCGACAGCGTTTCGCTCATGTATGGCATCTGGAGCGAGATAACCGGGCCGTTTTGCACTTACAACTATACGAAGGGTGAATTCGAAGGCCGACTCGCCGAGAAATGGAAAGTGGAAAATCCAACAACATGGGTTTTCTATTTGAACAAGAACTACCAGTTCAACGACGGCTCGCCGGTAACCGCCGACGACGTGGTCCATTCGATCATGACCCGCATCATCAAAGATCCCCAAGCCAAACAAAAAGCCTCCGTTGCCCCTTTTGTCGTCAACGCAGAAGCCACCGACAAGATGACGGTGAAGGTGACCACCAACAAACCCATCGCTCCGCTGCTGGACTTTTTCTGCGACCGCTTAATCGTCACCAGCAAAGCGATGTACGACAAATACGGCCGCGACGTGGCCGATAAAGATCACATGATTGGCGCCGGTCCCTATCGCCTCAAAGAATTGATTCCGGGTCAGCGCTTAGTCTTGGCCAAGAACCCCAATCACCCCGAAGCCAAGAAACATCCCCGAGCGCCGGACGAAGTGGTGTATCGGATCATGCGCGAAACCGAGCAGCGAGTCACCGCTTTGCTCAACGATGAAATACAAATCGGCCAGTTCGTACCGCCCCATCTTCGTGCGCGGGTCGAGAAGGTGCCGAGTTTGCGCATCGCGCAGACAGACTCGATTGAGATCATGTTTCTCGCCATGCAGCCCAAACCACCCTTCGACAAGAAAGAAGTGCGCCAAGCCGTCTGCCACGCCATCAATCGCGATCAGATTATCGGAACGTTATTGGAGGGATTCGCGAGCCGGCTCGACGGGCCGCTCGGCCCCGGACAATATGGATACGATCCCAATCTAAAACCAAAGCTGAGCTACGATCCGGAAAAAGCGAAAAAGCTCTTGGCCCAGGCCGGATTCGCCGGCGGCATCGACGTCGAACTACAAACGCCGGTGGGACGCTATACTCTGGATAAGCAACTCAGCGAAGCGATGATACCGATGCTCAACGCGGTTGGCATCCGCGCTAAGCTCTCAACACCCGAGTGGGCAACGCTCTGGGGCAACGTGCAGAAGGGCACGGTCCCGTTCTACTACATGGGCCGAGGCTCGATCCAAGACCCCAGCCCGGCATTTCATCAATACTTCCACACCGGTGAAACACCGCGCATCGGCTATTCCAATCCAAAAGTTGACGAACTTCTCGATAAGGAACAACAGGAGTTCGATCCCAAAAAACGGCGGCAGTATTTGTCGCAAGCGATGAGCATCATCACTGAAGACGCCCCAGCCTGTTTCATGTGGCGGCATAAGTTGCTGTGGGGCTTGAACCGCAGAGTCGACTACAACCCGTTACCCGATTCGCGCGTGTATGCAATCGACATAGCGGTAAAGAAGTAGGGGCACTCTCCCTTCCCTCTCCCAGAGTCTCCCTGAGGGCGAGGGTTGAGAAACGTTGTACTAAGGGCGCGAATAATTTTTTAGTTTCAATCTGTAATTTGCAATTCCGAGCATCGTGAGGACCTATGAACGGTGAAAAATTCATTGATGTTGACGGTATCCGCACGCGTTACTTCGATGCCGGCAGCGGGCCGGTTATCGTGCTGTTCCACGGCGGCCATTTCGGCTCCCATGACGCCGCCGATTGCGCCGAGGACTGGAGCTTGAACTTCGTCGAGTTGTCAAAATGGTTCCGCGTCATCGCCGTCGACAGAATCGGCCAGGGTTTCACGGACAATCCGAAGCGCGACGAAGATTATACCTACGCAGCCGTCACCGACCACGCGTATCGGTTTATCAAGGCATTGGGGCTGAAAGAGGTTCATCCGGTGGGGCATTCCCGTGGCGCATACTTGGTCGCCCGGCTGACCCTAGAACATCCCGAGCTCTTCAAAACTTGTATCCTGGTGGACACCAACACGTTGGCGCCAGGAATCAGTAAAAACGAAACGGTCATGGCCAATCCGCCGCAACCGCGCCTGAGCCGCGAAAGTCAGCGCTGGATCTTGCAGAAATATTCCTACGGCCATGAGCATATCACCGAGGAATGGCTCGACGTGATGATGCGCGTGGCGGCTACCGCGAAGTATCAGGACGCGGTAAAAAAAATGGAAGATGTCGGCCTGCGCACGACCCGCTTCCTGCCGCATTTGGCGCGGCAGAAAGACGAGACGCTAGGCATCATTCGAGACCGCGGCCTCGGCAAACCGACCTTGTTGGCCTGGTCCTATCAGGATCCGACCGCGACCATCGACCAGGGCTACGCGTTATTTGACTTAATTACCCGCAACACACCCGACTCGCGCATGTACATTTACAACCGCAGTGGCCATTTTTCCTACCGCGAGCATCCGGCGGAGTTTAACGAGATGCTGCGCAGCTTCATCCAGCGCGTGGTCTAGTGAAAACGTTGCATCCACACCGATCGATGTCGCGGCTTGAAGTAGCCGGGCGACCGTGAACTTTTGGACCTTGCACCATCATGATCAGCTATCTCCTGCGCCGCCTCGCCGGCACCATCCCCGTTCTTCTGCTGATCAGCCTACTGGTCTTCTTACTAATCCACGCCGCCCCCGGCGATCCGACTCTGATGTTGCTCGGTGAAGAAACCAACGCCGCCGAGGTTGCCAGAGCCAAAGAACGCTGGGGACTCGACCAGCCTCTCTATGTGCAGTACTGGAAGTTTTTGCGGTCGGCCGCCGGCGGCGACTTCGGCAAATCGTTCAAATACGCCGAGCCGGTTTTAAATGTCATCAAGACACGCCTACCGGCGACCATCGAGTTGGCATTTTTCGCGATCGTCATTGCCACCCTGCTCGCCATTCCGCTCGGCGTCTGGGCCGGCGCGCGGCCCAACTCTTGGATCGACAACCTCGGCACCACCTTCGGCCTGTTCGGCATCAGCATGCCGAGCTTCTGGCTGGCGATCATGCTGATCCTGTTGCTCGCCGGCGTGTTGAATATTCTGCCGACCTCCGGGCGCAGCACCTACGGCATCGCCGGGCCGGAGCAGAGCGGCTTTTACATTTTCGACAGCGTCATGCAAAAAAATTGGCCGGCGGTGTGGGACGCGCTGACACACTTGCTTCTCCCGGCGCTGGCGTTGGGTGTGAACATGCTGGGCATTCTCATGCGCGTGACGCGTTCTTCCATCCTTGAAGTGATGAACGAAGATTTCATCCGCACCGCGCGGGCCAAGGGACTGCGCGAGAACCATGTCGTCTGGCGCCACGTCAGCAGCAACGCGCTGATCCCGGTGATCACCGTCGTCGGCCTTGAACTGGGCACGCTGCTCAGCGGCTCGATCATCGTCGAAACGGTTTTCGCCTGGCCCGGCGGCGGCAGTTTACTGATCACGGCGCTAAACGCGCGCGACTATCCCTTGGTAACGGGGCTGGTGATGACCTACACGCTGGCGTTTGTAATGATTAATTTAATCATCGATGGACTCTATGCAGTCGTTGACCCTCGAATCCGCTACTGAAAAATCCGCTGCTCTGGCGAAGCGGATGCCGCGGCTCCACGTCAAAGCGTTCACCGGCGGCGTGATCGTCATCGCCTTCATCCTGATCGGCATCTTCGGCCCGCTCGTCGCGCCCCACGATCCCAACAGGCAAGAGCTCACGGCGATGATGAAAGCGCCCCAAGGCGTCGGCGCGTCAAACGTTCTCGGCACCGACAATTTAGGCCGCGATATTTTTAGCCGGGTGATTCACGGCGCGCGGGTATCGCTGTTGATCGCCTTCGCCGTGGTCTTCGTCTCTGGATTTATCGGCGTTAGTCTCGGCGCGATCTCCGGTTATTTTGGCGGCAAGGTCGATTTTTTGATTCAGAAACTGGTCGAAGTCGTCTGGGCCTTTCCACCTCTGCTGCTCGGCATCACGATCATGGCGTTTCTCGGCCAAGGATTATTTAATTTAATTCTCGCGCTGGTCGCCCAGCGTTGGATTCCCTACTGCCGCGTCGTGCGCGGTCAGACATTGTCACTGCGCAGCCGCGATTTTGTCACCGCGGCGCGGTCCCTCGGCTCGGGACATTTGACGATCATCCTGCGCCATATCATCCCCAACTTGATTCAAACCTCGCTGGTGATCGGCACTTTCGCCATGGCATCGTCGATCATCGCCGAGGCGAGTTTGAGCTTTCTCGGCGTCGGCGTGCCGCCGGCAATTCCCACCTGGGGCACCATGCTCGCCGACGCGCGCATCTACATCAGCACCGCCTGGTGGCTGCCGCTCTTTCCGGGCGCGTGTATCTTCATCACCGTGCTCGGCATCAACCTGCTCGGCGACGGCCTGCGCGATCTGCTCGATCCGCGGCTCAAGCGGACGGGGAGCGGAATATGAAATACATGGAGTGATGGAGTATTGGAGTGTTGGGTTTTCGCACCCATCACTCCAGTACTCCATCACTCCAATTCTCCCTCTACTACAATTCCCGTTCGTTGATTCTCCCATCGACTCGTGTAGATTAATTGGGATGCGCCGCACAAAAATCGTTTGCACCATTGGCCCCGCCAGTTCTTCCGACAAGATGCTCGAAAGTTTGATCCGCGCCGGCATGAACGTCGCGCGCCTAAACTTCAGCCATGGCGATTACGCTTCGCACCGCCGGGTGATTCGCAAGATTCGCCAGCTCGAACGGAAACTCGACATGCCGGTGGCGATCCTGCAAGATTTGCCCGGCCCGAAAATTCGTATCGGCGAGGTGGCCGGCGACCGTGTGCGTTTGCAAACCCGCCATCCGTTCACGCTGACCAGCCGAAAGATTCTCGGCTCCGAATTGGCGGTCTCGGTCAGTTTTCCCGGTCTTAGCAAGGCGGTGAAAAAAGGCGATCCGATTCTGCTTGGCGACGGCGAGATCGAATTGGTAGCGGTCAAAGTCAGCCCCCACGAAGTCAAATGCCGCATCGTCGTCGGCGGCATTCTGGGCTCGCACAAGGGCATTCATTTTCCGCGCAGCTCGCTCAACGTTCGTGCCCTCACCCATGAAGACAAGAAAGATCTCGCCTTCGGCATCGCCAACAAGGTCGATATGATCGCGCTATCCTTCGTGCGCAACAGCCAAGACATCCTCTACGCCCGGCGCGAAATGAAAAAGCAAGGCGCCAATATCCCGATCATCGCCAAAATCGAAAAGCACGAAGCCCTCGACGAACTGGCGGGCATCCTCAAAAACGTCGACGGCATCATGGTCGCGCGCGGCGACTTGGGATTGGAAATCGCCCAGCAAAGAATTCCCGCAATGCAGAAGATGATGATCCGCGAAGCCAATCACCTTGGCAAGCCGGTCATCACCGCCACGCAAATGCTGCGCTCCATGGTGTGGAACCCGCGCCCGACCCGCGCCGAAGTCGCCGACATCGCCAACGCGATCTTGGACGGCACCGACGCGCTGATGCTGTCCGAAGAAACCGCCGCCGGTGAGTATCCGTTGGAAGCGGTGAAGATCATGGCCCAGGTCGCCGAAGAAACCGAAATGCTGCTCGATCCGCGCGAACGGTTCAGCGGCCTGCCGAAAACTATTCCCGAAGCGATCAGCTTCAGCGCCATCTCATTGGCGCGCGATCTTGAGGTAAAAGCTTTTCTCATTCCCACCACGTCCGGGAACACCGCGCGGCTAATCGCACGCTACCGGCCGCGCCAGCCGATCATCGCCGTCAGCCCCGATCCGCAGACGGTAAAAATGCTCTGCCTAGTTTGGGGAGTTTATCCGAAGCCTACCCGCGGCTTCAAAAACACCGACGAGATGGTCCAAGTGCTCCAACAAAGCGCCGTCGAATCCGGCTTGGTCAAGCGCGGCGATCTAGTCGCCATCACCGCCGGCCTGCCGCTGCATCAATCCGGCACCACCAACATGATCACCGCCAAGGTGATCGAATAAGACTTCGCGATCCCGTGCCCAGCGCGGCATAGCCGCAACCAAAAAAGAAAGAAAGTATTCACCACGAAGGACACGAAGAGCACGAAGGTCGGATAATCAATTATCCAAAACCTTCGTGCTCTTCGTGGTGAGATTTCTTCTTGGTCGAAGTAAATTGAATGCGATTCGCCAGCGCTAATGATGACGCGCCGGCTGGAAAACATTTTTCAGCACGTAGTTCGCCACCCGCCGTCCCTGGGCGATGCCTTCGGTCTTGTCAAAGGACCAGTGGATGCCGAGATAGATGCGGCTTTGGCCGTTCTCTTCTTCCGCTTCGGACAGTGAATTGAAGGTCCGCGCTTTCAACGGACGGACGTTACCGTCGCTGTCTTTGGTCAGACCGTTGAATTCATCCGAGACAAAAGTAAACGGAATGTTATCGGTGCGGTAAAAGCCGCGCAGCACTTGAAACAGCGCGCCGCCAAAACCGGCATGGCCGGACGGATAGGCGGGAAACGGCGGCGTGAAGTCGGGTCCGCTCAAATTACTCGCCGGTGCGCCGAGCGGTAAAAAATTCACGTCGCCCATCGTCATGGCATTGCCGTCGCCCAGGCCCGTCGGACCGCTGCCGACATCGGATTCGCGAATGCCGGTGATCGGGCGCCAGAATTGATAAAAATATTTCGCATCCCACACGGCGATGCCGGCGTCCGCCATCGCCACGTTGACCAACGCCAACAGGCGCGCCATCTCGATAAAGTTGGAATGCATTTGTTCGGCGATATGCACGGTGATCTGATTGTAGAGCCGCGGCGGCGCGCACAGACTCGGCGTGCCGTCGTAGGCCCAGAATGTGCCAATTTCAGTTTGCTCCGCGGTGCGCTCGGTCGGTGTCGTGATGCCGTCGCCGCCTAAGCGTTTGGCGTCTTCGTAGGCGTTTGCGTAAGCCTCACTGTCGAGAGCCGGCGGCGCCGGCGCGCGGAATTGATCGGCGGAGGACAGAACAAACGGCGTCACTTGGTTCCAGTAAGCGCCGAGCGCCAAGCGAATCTTGCTAATCGGATCTTGGCGCCATTTTCCCGGCAAGTCGCTGGTGATGAAATCGACGTTGACTTCGGGCTCTTCGTGATCCGAACCGTCCGCCGCGCGCATGGTAAGAATCGCCGCGGCCGCGCGATGACCGAGATTGATGCCTTTGGATTTCGCTTTTGAGTTGGGAATTTTCGCGAGATCGGCGGCCAGCTCCGCCGCAAAGCGCGGAACTTGCGATGGATAGAGCACGCTCAAAGTATCGTGTGCCGCCTGGGCCATGGCCGCTTGAATTGAACTCTCGCCAGGCTCGCGCGGCAATCCAGTGTAGCTCTGGTAGCCGCCGACAATCGCATTGACCGCGTCGAAAATTGCGAAATGCACGATCGCCATCGCCCGGCTGGAGCGCGTTGGACCGAGCTGCTCGCCGAACACTCGCGATTCATTGACCGCTACCGGCGTGTGATCCAATCCCGCGGCATTGATCGCAAATTCATTCCAATGACGCAAGCGGCCCATGGGACTGGTGCCAAACTGCTTGCGCTGTGCCGCGGCATTGGCCGCGGGCGCGCGGTAACGCTTGCCCCATGCCTTGCCAAAGCGATCTTCCGCGCTCGCAGCGACTCCTGCAAGGGAAACTAATAGGAGTAGCGATCCAAGAAGGGATCGATAAAGTGGTTGTCTATGCATGATGGCTCCTTCCGGCATAGCTCAAATAGCAATTGCCAAACCATCGGAGCTTGCAGCTATTTTTCCCTTGTCAGGGAAGTTTACTTGAACTTGCCAAGCCGGAAATGTTGGCGGCTACAGCAAATTCGTCCAACTGTGGAGCAGCGCTCGTCGATGATGACAGGCGATGTATAAGAATCGCCAAGCAACGGCAAGCCCCCTCCTCTTTCCTACCCCGCGCCTCGGGGCAGGACGAAAGATGGGGGCTCTGTGAACTCTGTGCTCTCTGTGGTGAAATATCTTCACCAACGTAGTGTCGCGAATTTCACACTCGCACACTGACATGCCGAGCTGAATTTCCGCCTTGCAACCCCAACGAGATTAGGGCTAGATAAGGCACATATTCCGACGGAGGTGATCCATGTCCGAAGCGCTCACAGCATTTGAAAAAGAACTCGAAAGCAAAAGTTTTAAAGGCTACTGGCAAAATGTTCAGGGCGACGCGTCGCGCGAACCGGTGGCTTCCTTCGATGCCTGCTTGTGGAAAGGCAAAGATCTTTTCGCCGCCATGGAGAAGGCCGGCGATGTCGTCGGCCTCGATGTTTCCTTTCGCCGAGTGATTCAGATGTGGAATCCGTCATTGAAGAACGGTACCACGCGGACGTTGGTTTTGAACTTGCAGATGCTCAAGCCCGGTGAAAACGCGCTGTCGCACCGTCACATGGCCGGCGCCATTCGCTTCATCGTCAAAGGCCGCGGCACGAGATTAATCGTCGAAGGCGAATCTTTTGAAATCGGCGAGGGTGATTTCGTCACCACGCCGAGCTGGACCTGGCACGATCATGAAAACCACGGCGAGAATATGATGTGGCTCGACGGCCTCGACGCGCCGCTGGTGCGCTTGCTCGAGACCGACTTTCACGAACCCGATCCGCGCAAGAAACAAACCGTCACCCGACCCGATGGCTACACGCTGGCCACCACCGGCCCGTTACGCCCAGCCTGGACTAAATCGAATGCCATCCAACCGCCGGCGTTTTGCTACAAATGGGCCGATACCGAAAGCGCTTTGAATAAAGTCGGCGAGCAGCCCGGCGACCCGTTCAACGGTATCGTGCTCGATTATTCCAATCCATTGAATGGCGGCCCAACCCTGCCGACCATGAACTGCCAGATCCACATGCTGCGTACCGGCGAAAAAACCAAAAGCCACCGCCACACCAGTTCGGACATCTATCATGTGTGGCGCGGCAGCGGCGTCAGCTACGTCGGCGATAAAAAGTTTGAATGGGAACAGGGCGACTCCTTCGTCGTGCCGCTATGGCAAAATCATCGCCACGAGAACACGTCGAAAGATCCAGCGATATTTTTCGTCATGACCGACAAGCCCTTGATGGACGCCATCGGCCACTACCGCGAAGAAGCCCAGGCGTAAATTAATTATTGTAGGGGCGCAGCATCAGCCCAGGCTGATCCGTCCTTCGGCGGATGCTGCGCCCGTTTCGCGTAAGGAGCCATCATGTTCAGCCTGGCGGCAAAACTAAATCCCGACGAATTCATCAAAACCTTTTTCGAAGCCAACCGCCAAGATCATCAGCGCCCGCCCCATCCTTGGGAAGAAATTTTTCGCAACGGCAAGTGCGCCAAAGAGCAGCTCCAAGGTTGGGGCAAAGAGCGCTACTACTTCACCAAACAAGTGCCGATCAAAGAATACTCGATTCTCTTCAACTGCCCGCACACCGAGGTGCGCCGCATGTGGTTGCCCAAAGCGATCGAAGAAGAAGGCGAAGATCTGATCGGCAAATCCGGCAAGGCCCATCCCGAATATTGGCTCGATGTCTGCGTCGGCATGGGCATGGATCGCGAGTGGGTCAGGAATTCGGAACCGCTCTACGGCGTCAAGTTCGCCGTCGATAGTTTCGCCAACGCCGCGTTTAAAACT
The DNA here is from genome assembly GCA_009692615.1 of Deltaproteobacteria bacterium. Lineage (NCBI taxonomy): Bacteria > Pseudomonadati > Myxococcota > Myxococcia > Deltaproteobacteria bacterium. Next base: position 9,852 of record SHYW01000017.1, read on the forward strand.
TCCTGGCTGTTGGGCGTTGCGGTCTCTGAAGGCGACGACACCGCCAAGGCGATGTCCCGCGACCTCGACGTGTTCCGCAAACATTACAAATGGGTGCCCGACGACGCCCTGACGTTCTACAAGCTCCACGCCGAAGTCGACCAGGAACATGGTTTGCTGCGCAAAGAGATTCTCAAAAAATACGCCGACACCAAAGAGCTGCAAGAAGCCTGCATCAACGCCCAGCTGATGAAAAACAGCATGCGCTGGGTGATGGCCGACTGCATCTACATGAACTACGTCGTCCAAGGCATGAAGTGCGAAGCCACCAGCGCCGCGGCGTAGGCAGCAATAACTCCAACTTCGAAAGTGACATCTCCTTTATCTAATTCCTTCCCCCTCGACGGGGGAAGGTTAGGATGGGGGTGCTTCCGAAAACGCCGCTCAAACTTGGAGACCCGCATGATCGCTCGCATCCTTGCCGTCGCGCTATCGATCCTTTCTCACGCCTCTCTTTCCGCCGCCGCCGCCGTGCGCATCGCCTACAGTTCGATCAGCGCCGCGATGCTGCCGCTGTTTGTCGCCAAGGATAAACGTTTATTCGAAAAATACGGCGTCGATGTCGAGGTCACTTACATCCGCGGCGTCGCCATCGAAGCCCTGATCGCAGGCGAAGTACATTTCGTGCGCGCCTCGCCGCCGGCCGTGGTTCGCTCGACTCTGCGCGGCGCCGACCTCGCCGTCATCGCCAACACCATCAACGTGCCGGTCTTCTCGCTGATGACCCGCGCCGACTTGCGCCGGCCCGAAGATTTGAAAGGCAAAAAGATCGGCGTCACCAATCTCGGCGACTCGCCCGATCTAGTCTTGAGCATGATTCTCGACAAGTTTGGCTTGCAGCGCGGCAGCGATGTCACGGTACTGGCGATTCGCGGCGGCATGCCCGACATGATTCTCGCCTTGAGCAAAGGCTTCGTCGACGGCGGCATGATCTCCGCGCCGAGCAATCTGCGCGGCATCAAGCAGGGACTGCGTGAGTTGATCGACTCCGCCGACCTCGGCGTGCCCTATCTCAACTCGCCCATGAGCACCCGGCGCGGCTATATCAAGAGTAATCGCGACATCGTGCTGCGCGTTTTGCGCGGTTATTACCAAGGCGTGCAAGAAACCCACAACGACCGCGACGGCGCCATGAAAATTTTGGCGAGATACACCCGCGTCGACGAACCAGAAATCCTCGCCGAATCCTACCGCATCTACGGCCAAAAGTTTTTGCAGAAATCGATCAACGTCGATTTGGAAGGCGTTCGGCAACTATTGAAGACTTTGGGCAAAGAAGCCGCCGGAGCCGCAAGCGACATCGAGCAGCCGCCCGTGGAAAGGTTCGATGATCTCGACGATTAGGCGAACGATGCTGCTCGGCGTAAAAAACTCACCGCCCTTCTGCCCTTCCGTACGGGCGAACTCGCCGAGGAAGTATTCGTAGATGCGACCGAAGGCGTCGTATTCGAGACTGGCGGGAATCTCGGAAACTTTCTTCAGCAACTCCTTGAGCAGCGTGCTGTTAAAAATCTGATAGGTACGCGACAGCACGCCGGCGAGCTGCGGATTATGCTTCTCGATGTCGGCCATCGCGTCGTTGATCGCCTGGCCAATGTTGCCGCCTTCCGGCAATGCGAGCAGATGTTCAAAGCGCGCGTTCGGAGTGAGATAAATTACGCCTTCAGCATGATAAGCAGCGGGTTCGTCGATGCGCGAAGAACCTCGGCGCCCGGTCGCGCTCGCTTTCTCCAACTCGCTACGACGTTTAGCGAAACGAGCTTCGGCAAAGCGAAGAAAAATCAGACCGAGAACCGGCGTCGAATATTGCGCGGCGGTCAGCCCAGAATTGGCGCGCAACTGATCCGCCGCCGCCCACAGGCGCGTCTCTAAGGTATTGGTAGCGGTGTCTTTCTCAGACGGTGCGATCCATTGCATAGAGAGTCACGGGCTGAGCGGATATTACGCGATGGTACGGATCACTGACAAGAGCGGCAATTGGTGAAAGGAATAAAGAAAGGGCGGGTTTAAAACCCGCCCCTACCAATCCGAATTATTTTTTGCACCCTCTGCGTTCCGATCGCCCTGAGCACGGTCGAAGGGTGCGGCTAATCGATTTCCGAAGTTACGCGCCCTTGCGCTTCTTCAGCTCTTCAATCAACTGCGGCACGACTTTGAAGAGGTCGCCGACGATGCCGAAGTCGGAGTATTCGAAGATCGGTGCGTCGGGATCTTTGTTGATGGTGATGATGTATTTCGAAGTCTTCATGCCGGAGAGATGTTGCACGGCGCCGGAAATTCCGATGGCGAAATAAATATCCGGCTTGACGGTTTTCCCGGTCTGGCCGATCTGCATCGAGTAGGGCACCCAGCCAGCGTCCACCGCGGCGCGGCTAGCGCCGACGGCGGCACCGAGTACGTCGGCGAGATCCTTGAGCAAGCTGAACTGATCCTCGCCTTTGAGTCCGCGTCCGCCGGAGACGACGATCTTCGCGCCTTCGAGAGAAGGACCTTCGCGCTTGACGATCACCCGTTCCTTCATGTGGACTTTGCGCAGGTTGTCGCCCACTGCCGCCGGAACTTCTTCTACCGCCAAGGGTTGTTCCGTCAATTTCGGCTCGAAGGATTTCGGCCGCACGACTAACAGCTTCGTGCCCTGATTGAGCAATGTACTAGTGTTCTCGTAGCTCGCGCCAAGGGCGGGAATGGTCGCCACCACGCTACCGTCTTTCAATTCGAAATCGCCCACGTCGGTGATCGCGCCGCAATCGAGACGCGCGCTTAAATTAGCCACTAAATCGCGCCCGGCGTAACTCGAAGCGAACAGCATCACCGCCGGATTATGCTTTTGGATTAAACCGGCGACGGTTTCCGCCGCCGGCAAAGTTAAATAGTCTTTGTAAACCGCGTCGGCACTGCGATAGATTTTGCTGGCGCCATGATTGGCAAGCGTCTGTGCCGCGTCGTCCGGCGCCGGACCGAGCAAAATCGCTTCGGCTTTGCCGACCTCCGCCGCCTTCGTCAACATCTCCAAGCTGGTGGTGGTGATCCGATCGTCGATAACTTCCGCGTATACCCAGATTGTGTCCGCCACTTAAATCACCTTGATTTCAGCAAGAAAGTCCGCGATCTGCTTGCCGCCTTCCCCTTCGTCGACCACCGCTTTGCCGGCTTGCCGTTTGGGCGGCCGGCCAATGGTAAGCACTTTTTCCCGCGCGCCCTTTTCGCCAACTTGATCCGGCGACAGGCCCAAATCCGCCGCGGTAAAAACTTTGATCTCTTTTTTCTTCGCCGACATGATGCCCTTGAGTTGCGGATAGCGCGGTTCGTTGATGCCGCTGCTGCACGCGACCAAGGCCGGTAAGTTCGACTCGACCAGATCAAAACCGGTTTCGCTTTGCCGTTTGATCGTGATCTTGGCGCCGTCGACGGCAATTTCCTTGGCGAAGCTCAGCGGCGCCAGGCCGAGCAACTGGGCGATCTGCCCATGCACGATGCCGGAATAGCTGTCGCTGCTTTCGGTGGCGCAGATGACTAAATCGTATTCGAGCTTTTTGATCGCCGCGGCGAGCAGTTTCGCCGTGCCGAGGGTATCGGAACCCGCCACCGCATCGTCGAGAATATGCACCGCCGAGGTCACGCCCATGGCCAGCGCATTACGGATACCGATGGTCGCGTCGCTGGTACCCATGGTCACCAATACCACGGCGCCGCCGTGCTTTTCCGTCAAGCGCAAACCTTCTTCCACCGCGCTCGCCGCCGCCGGATCCAATTCATGGGTCACACCCTTGCGCTGCATGCGCTTGGTGTTGGGATCGATCGCGATGATCACGGTGCTGGCGGGAATAACTTTACCGCATACGACGACGTTCAATGTTTAGCTCTCCCGTGAATGAATTTGCCTGTGTTAAATACGACAAAGGCGCCCTTGGGATCAAGGCGCCTCTGCTCGCGTAACCTATTTCGATCGGCTAAAAATGCTGACTAACAGCTCAGGCGAGCCACTGCTTGACGTCGCCTTCGATGACCACATCGAGGATTTCCTTGCAGTCGGCGATTGCCTGATCGACGATTTTCGTATCGTCCTTCAAATGCGGGATGCCGGCGCCCACGGCTTTCTTCAAGCCTTGAATGAATTCCTTGAACTGCTGATCCAGTGCCTCGGTATTCGGTGCTGCTTCCATTTATATCAATCTCCTAAGTGTAAAGCCGGCCCTTGTTGGGATCGGGGAGCGTCAGGCCCATCTTTAAGATCAACGCGTCGATTTCGTCTTTGTACTGCTGGCGGGCGACGGCATTTGGGCGGCGTTTGAGGCCCCAGTGCATGAAACGTTCGGAACGGTACGACTTGCTGTTGCCAAACATATCGAGGCCTTTAACGTACCAGTAGTCCACCGCTTTTTGTACGCGTTCTTTAAACTCGCCGCCTTTGGCGGCGAAATCGGCGGAGGCGTTGGTGCCGAAATCGAGATGGCCTTCTTCTTCGCGGATGATGTCCGGGTCTTCGACCACACGGGCCAGCGGCGCATAGCTGCAGTCAAGAAATTCTTCAAGCTGGAAACGGCCGACGCGGTCGATCAAGAAACCGAAGACCGCGTAGTCTTCCCAAGTCTTGATCTCGCCACGGAACGCTTCAACATAGCGTTCTTGATTGGGACGGCTAAGGGTATAGGAAACGTCGACGCCGACATCGCCGGCGAGGCGGGCCATTTTTCTGAAGTGATCCATCTCTTCTGCCGCCGTGCGGGCAACGATCAACTGATCTAACTTGGTCGGTGCCGTCGGTAAAATATGCTTGACATAAAGATTCGGGCCGCCAATCTCGCAATCCGCTTGGATCGCCAGCACGCGCCGAATCAAATCCTGATATTCTGGATCCTGTTTTTCAAAATCCTTAACTTCGACCTTGTCGGTAAACATCGATGCCCTCCTGTTTGATCGCCAATTACGCGTCGGTAATAGTGATTTTCTTAACAAAACCTCCCGGATAAATCAACCGCAGCGCCATCCCGCGGCTTTACTGATTGGCCGCTTTTCAATACAGTTGCGGACATCGGAGCGATCCATGGCACTGGCAGAAAACTTCACACTACTCACCGATCTTTATCAACTCACCATGGGTCAGGCGTACTTTCGCGAAGGGCGGCTCGGGCGAGCGACCTTTAGTCTGTTCATTCGCTCTTACCCGCTCAACCGCGGCTATTTCGTCTCAGCCGGACTCAAGGACGTAATCGACTACCTGCAAGCTTTGTCATTCGATGCCGAAGCCCTCGACTACTTGGCCGCGCAGAAATTTTTCAGCGCGGAATATTTGCATTATCTGAGCAGCTTGAAATTCACCGGCGATCTGTGGGCGATACCCGAAGGGCGGATTTTTTTCGCTGACGAACCGATCGTTGAAATCACCGCGCCGATCGTCGAAGCGCAGTTGGTCGAGACCTTCGTTATCAATCAAATGCACCTGCAAACTTTGATCGCGACCAAAGCGGCGCGCTGCGTCCACGCCGCCGCCCGCCGGCCGCTGGCCGACTTCGCACTGCGCCGCGCCCACGGCAGCGACGCCGGCATGAAAGTCGCGCGCGCGAGTTTTCTCGCCGGCTTCGCCGGTACCAGCAACGTGCGCGCCGGCCAGCAATATGGGATTCCGCTGGTCGGCACCATGGCGCATTCCTTTATCATGAGCTTCGAACACGAGGTCGATGCCTTTCGTTCCTACGTCGCGGCGTTTCCCAACAACGCGGTGCTGCTGATCGACACTTACGACAGCGCCGTCGGCGCGCAGAATGCAGTGATCGTCGCCAAAGAGATGGCCAGCCGCGGCGAGAAATTGATCGGCGTGCGCATCGACAGCGGCGATCTCGCTGAACAAGCGCGCATCGTGCGGAAAATTTTTGACGCAGCGAATCTGCCGGAAGTAAAAATAATCGGTAGCGGCGGCCTGGATGAATATGACTTGGCCGAGCTGAGCGCCGCCGATACGCCCTTCGACAGCTACGGCGTCGGCACCAAAATGGGCACCTCGGCCGACGCGCCATGGAGCGACATGTCGTACAAATTGGTGGCCTACGAAGAGCGGGCGACGCTAAAACTCAGCACCGGCAAAGCGTCCTGGCCTGGGCCAAAGCAAATCTATCGTTCACGCGAGGGCGCAAATAAATTCGCCGGCGATGTCATTGGCACAAGGGATGAAGAGTTATCGGCGGAAAAGTTATTGCAAGAATTTGTGCGTGGCGGCGAGCCGGTCAACAATTATCCATCGTTGGCGGAAAGTCGAAAGCTTTTTGCCGAGGAATTCGCCGCGCTGCCGGAAAGTGTGAAAGCGCTACGTAATCCGGCGCGCTATCCCGTTACCTTCAGTGAGAAGTTGAATGAACTACGCGAACGCACCACGCGCGAAGTAAGCGATAACTAAAACTTCACCACCGCCGCGCCCCAGGCGAAGCCGGCGCCGAAGGCGTTTAACAACACGATATCGCCGGCTTTGATGCGCCCTTGGCGGCGCGCTTCATCGAGGGCCACCGGAATCGACGCCGCCGAAGTGTTGCCGTACTTTTCTAGATTGACCATGACTTTTTCCATCGGCACGCCCAACCGTTCGGCCAAGGCGACGATGATTCTTTTGTTGGCTTGATGGGGCACGACCAGCGAGACTTGCTCGATGGCAACGCCGGCCTCGGCTAAAGCTTGACGGCTGATCTCTTCCATGGAGCGCACGGCGATTTTGAAAACCTCTTTGCCGTTCATCGAGATCGTGTGCTCGTTGGCCTGCACGGTTTGCAGACTCGCCGGCTTGAGCGACCCGCCCGCCGGCACGTAAAGCGTCTTGGCGTAAGAACCGTCCGTGCGCAGTTTCGTGCTGAGAATACCGGAACCGTTCTCCGACGCGCCCAGCACCACCGCGCCGGCGCCGTCGCCGAACAAGATGCAGGTGCCGCGGTCTTCCCAGTTGAGAAAACGGCTGAGCGTGTCGGCGCCGACGATCAAAGCATGGTTGGCCTTGCCGCTGCGCACGAACAAATCGCCCACCGCCAAGGCGTTGAGAAATCCCGCGCAGGCGGCGCCGACGTCGAAAGAAAAAGCGTTGCGCGCGCCGAGCAAGTCTTCGAGCACGCAGGCCGAACTCGGCATCGGATAATCCGCCGACACCGTACCCATGATGATCGCGTCGATGTCTTTAGGCTCCAGACCAGCATCTTCGATGGCGCGTTTAGCGGCGTGAAACGCCATCTCGGCGTTGCCCTTGCCGGCTTCGAGCACGCGCCGCTCTTTGATGCCGGTGCGCACGGTGATCCACTCGTCGCTAGTTTCAACCATTTTTCCCAAGTCATGGTTGGTGACGATTTTCGCCGGCAGCTCCGAGCCGGTGCCGAGAATGACACTGCGGCGTTGTGCTCCGCTCATTCAGCCCTCCGGAAAATCACGCAAGCATTGGTGCCGCCGAAGCCGAAGGAATTGGACAACGCGACTTTGATCGCCGCCTGGCGCGCGTGATTGGGAACATAATCGAGATCGCACACCGGGTCGGGGTTTTCGTAATTGATCGTCGGCGGCAACATGCCGTGATGCAGCGCCAAAGCGGAATAAACGCCTTCGACGGCGCCCGCCGCGCCGAGTAAATGACCGGTCATCGATTTGGTCGAACTCACCGCCAACTTGGCCGCCGCCTCGCCGAACACCGTCTTGATCGCGGTGGTCTCGTTGGCATCGTTGTAAGCGGTCGAAGTGCCATGAGCGTTGATGTAATCGACATCGCTGGGCGCCAGGCCGGCGTCTTTGAGCGCCAAGCGCATGCAGCGCGCCGCACCCTCGCCTTCCGGCGCCGGCGCGGTCATGTGATGAGCGTCGCCGTTGGCGCCGTAACCGATCACCTCGGCGTAAATCTTCGCGCCGCGCGCAAGCGCATGCTCGCGCTCTTCGAGAATTAAAATTCCCGAGCCCTCGCCGATGACGAAACCATCGCGCTCATTATCGAAGGGCCGGCTAGCGCGCTCGGGCTCGTCGTTGCGCGTCGACAGCGCTTTCATGGCGGCGAATCCACCGACGCCGAGCGGCGTGATCGCCGCTTCCGCGCCGCCGGCGATCACCGCGTCCTGCAAACCGTAACGAATCATGCGGTAGGACTCGCCGATCGCGTGGGTTCCCGACGCGCAGGCCGAGGTCGGCGTAAAGTTGACGCCCTTGGCGCCGTAGCGAATCGCCACATGGCCGGGCACGAGATTGGAAATCACTTTGGGAATGAAGAACGGCGAAATTTTCCGCGGCCCACCGGCCATCAAAGCTTCTTTGGTGACTTCGAGGGTGTCGAGACCGTTCATGCCGACGCCGATGATGACGCCGACGTTCTCGGCGAACTCGCCTTCGATCTTGAGGCCGCTGTCATCCATCGCTTGGACGGTGGCGCCCAAGGCGAACTGAATGAAGCGATCCATTTTTTTGATCTCTTTGGTCTCGATGTAATCTTCCGCGTTGAAGTCGGCGACTTCGCCGGCGATGCGCGAGGCGAACGCCTCGGCGGCGAAATGGGTAATTTTTCGGATGCCCGAGCGGCCGGCCATCAAAGCCTGCCAATTTTTCTCGACGCCCGTACCTAATGGCGTAACCAGCCCGACGCCGGTCACCACCACTCTGCGTGGTTCAGTTGTGCTCACGTTCGTAACCAATCTGTAATGAATTTTGTCGTTTAAAGATAAATGAGAGTTCTTGGACCGTCAATAGGACTGCAAGTTATTATATTGCTCATGGGTTTGACGAATGCGGCGCAGCAGCGGCTCAATGCGGCTGTCGGCCAATTTCAAATGTCCAGGCGCAGCCGGCGACGGCTCTGACATCGCACCCAACACCGCCGCCACGGAATTTTTTAGCGCTCCCAAGTCGTAACCGCCTTCGAGCAAAAATGCGATGCGCCCGCCGGCGAGTTTTTGCGCCAGCGCCACCAACCGCTCGGCCATCGCCGCGAAACCTTCTTCGCTAACGCCCATGCCGCCGAGGGGATCGTCGCGATGCGGATCGAAGCCGGCGGAAACCAAGATCCAATCCGGCGCGAAGCGCTCCACGGCGGGCGCGACGATGTCTTGAAACACCTGTAAATATTCTCGATCGGCGCAGCCGGCGGGAAGCGGAATGTTAATGGTGAAGCCTGCGCCTGCGCCCACGCCAACTTCATTCACCGCGCCGCTGCCGGGATAATAAGGATACTGATGGGTGGAAAGAAACAGCACCGACGGATCGCTGTAAAAAGCGTCCTGAGTGCCGTTGCCATGATGCACGTCCCAATCGACGATCATGACGCGCTTGGCGCCGTGGGTTCGGCGCAAATATTCGGCGCCGATCGCCATGGTGTTGAACAGACAAAAACCCATCGCCCGCTGACGCAGCGCGTGATGGCCCGGCGGCCGGACGAGGGCGAAACCGTTTTGCGCTTCCTTTGCGGCGATGGCATCGAGCAAACCCAAAAAGCCGCCCACCGCCAACAGCGCAACGCCGAAGGAATCGCGGCAGGTAATCGTATCGCCGTCGAGAGCGTAATGGTTGTGTTGCGCGGTGGCTTCGATCAGCCGGACAAAGTCGGCGCCGTGGGTCGCTTCGATGTCGGCGCGCCGCGCCGGATTGGGCGTCAGCAACTGAAATTTCGCCGGTTCCAATTCCGCCGCCAAATCGAGCAGCACTTTGACCCGCTCCGGCCGTTCGGGATGACCATCCCCCGGTTGGTGTTTGAGATATTCCCGATCGACAACAACGGCAGTTTTTGCCATGCGTCGAGCCTAACACCTACGCGCCAACCCTGCAAAGCGCCAAGCCAAACTTGCGAAGGCGGATGAAATCGCTTAGGTTAATTTTATGTTTGGTATCGGCATGTCGGAATTGATTTTGATCTTGGGCCTAGCACTGATCGTGCTCGGACCGAAGAAGCTGCCGGAGCTCGCCAAGACTTTGGGCAAAGGTCTGGCGGAATTTCGCCGTGCCACCGATGATCTCAAAGATGAATTTCGCAAGATCGAGCATGAAGTCGAAGACCCGGCCACCGCCGCCATGCTCAGCGACGACCCGTCGTTGGATCCGGCGAATGCGGCCAATCCTACGACTCCAACCAACCCGCCAGAAAAGCCGGTGGAAGTTGCCGCCGTCGATCCAGCGCTCCAAAACCCAGAAAAAAAGTGACCAGCGATCCAGCAAGCGGGCAAGCGGGCGATGTCCAGATGCCCTTCACCTCGCATCTGGCCGAGCTGCGCAACCGTCTGGTCAAGAGCACCGTCGCCGTCGGCGCGGCGTTTTTTGTCTGCTACGCCTACGTCGACAACCTATTCGCGATCCTAGCCGCGCCGCTGCGGCGGATTCAAGTTCAAGGGTTGATGTTGATCGGCACCGCGGTCACCGAAGCGTTTTTCACCAAAATGAAAATCGCTTTCATCGCCGCACTGATCGTCACCTCACCGGTCTTGCTCTGGCAGCTCTGGCAATTCGTCGCCCCCGGACTCTACGAACATGAAAAACGCCACAGCCGGAGCTTCGTGATCGTCGGCTCGCTGTTCTTTTTCAGCGGCGCGGCGTTTTGCTACCAGATCGTCATTCAACAGAGTTTGGGCTTCCTACTGCACCGCTACGAAGCGATCCACATCCAGCCGATGCTGCAAGTGGGCGACTACCTGTCTCTCGTGTCGCGAATGGTACTCGCCTTCGGCGTCATGTTCGAACTGCCGGTGTTGGCGTTCTTTCTCGCCCGGGTCGGACTGATCGACCACCGGTTTTTAATTCGCCACGTCCGCTACGCGGTCATCCTCATCGCCCTGCTCGCGGCAATCTTGACGCCGCCGGATTTAATTTCACAAATACTTTTTATCATACCGCTGAGCCTGCTCTACTTGCTCAGCATCGCCGTGGCCTACGCCGCGCGCTTTCAGATGAACCGGCGCCAACGCGCCGCGGAATAATTCCGAATTCAACAATCAAGTATCACCGGCAAGGGGCAAGCCCGGAGCAGTGAAGCCACCGAGCCGTGAATTGACAAAGCCCAATTTCAAGCGAAGCGCGAAATGATCGACTCACTACAGAACCAGCAGCTTGCACCATCGTTCATGGAGCGCTTAGAGGCAGAGCCCCATTGGCTTCACTGCGCAGGGCTTGCCCCTTGCCGCACAGCGCACTTTCAATTGTAGAATCCGGAGCAAAAAAAAGCCGGCCCCTTTCGCACAGGACCGGCTCGATTTAAAATTTAATCGCGCTTAATTATCGTCGTTGATAAAAGCGCAGGCGGCGAACACCGTGGTCCATAGACCGTCCTTGTTGCCGATGGCGGATTGGGTGATGTTGGAGGTGCGAACGATTTTTTCGGACATTTTGAAAAGCTGCTCGCGCTCGTCCCACGCGGTGTCGGGATTGAACTCGATGCCCAAGGTCGTCGCCAACATGCTGGCGGCGAGATCTTCGGCGTAATCGCCGGCTTTCTCGTCGGTCTCGCCGAAGGAATGGTGCTCGGAGAGATAACCGTACTGGCTTTCGTCGGAGGGAATCGCCACGCCCACCGACGCGGCGACCAAGCGGTTGGGCTCGTTGGTGCTCTCGCGGTCATAGACGCTGAAGACCACTTCGCCGGGACGGAGAAGTTTAGTGCCCTCTTCCTTTGACAGCCGCTTGCAATAAGGTGGAAAGATGCTCGACACCAACACTAAGTTGCAATAAGCCAGTCCCGCTTGCCGCAACGCCAACTCGAAGGACGCCAACTTTTCCTTGTGGATGCCGACACCTTTGGTAAAAAAACATTTCTTCGGAATCATGGTTCGATGCTATAACATTAATGAAGAGAACTGACAACAAATTCCCGGCAAAATTAAATCGCCGCGGGCAAATTATTCGACGATCACCAACACCGTGCCGCCCTCCACCGTGTCGCCGGCTTTGACTTTGATCTCTTTAATCTCGCCGGCGATCGGGCTATGCACTTCGTTTTCCATCTTCATCGCTTCGACGATCACCAACCCCTGGCCCTTTTCCACTTGATCGCCTTCACCGACCAGCACGGCGATAACTTTGCCGGGCATGGGCACCGAGACTTTCTGCCGGCCTTGCAGCTGCGACGCGGCCTGGCTGCCGCCGACTCGCAAACGGCGCTCGTCGACTAAATTGATGTGATAACTGCGGCCGTCGACCAAGACGCGATACTCGTCGTCGGTGTTATCGACTTCGATTTCGAAGGAGCGGTTGTCGACGATCAGCGAATAGTTGGTGCGGCCGGTCTTTTTACCGTCGACGAGAAATTCATTGCCGTCCACCGAGACCCGATAAACCGACTTGCCGGTCTCCTCGATCTCGACGGAATAACTTTGCTCGCCCAGTTTGCCGATGAATGCCATAAGTAAATTAGCCGACTTGTTGTCGCACGCCCACGAACACGATCACGTTACGATCGCCCCCACCCGCCGCGCGACGCGTTGCGGCGCAAGCCGCTGCGCTTACCTTGCTCACGCCACTTCGACGGTTCCGCGGCGCCCTTGGCGAGCAAGCCCAAAGTCCGCTCATGTTCGCCATGCAGCGCGGCGATGGCGGCTGAAGCCAAGGCGATCTCTTTGTGCGGCAGCACTTCTTCGTTGGCCGAGCCGTGGTACTCTTCGTCGATGAAGCCGGTGTTGATGTTGCCCGACATGAAGCGCGGATGGCGCAGTATCCATTGATGAAACGAAATATTGGTTTTGATGCCGCGCACCTGATACTCGCGCAGCGCCCGGCGCATGCGCAGGATCGCTTCGATGCGGTTCTCGCCCCAGGCGATCAGTTTGGCGATCATCGGATCGTAATAGATCGACACCTCGGCGCCTTCGTAAACCCCGTTGTCGTTGCGCAAGCCTAAACCTTCCGGCAAACGCAGCCCTTCGATTTTGCCCGGACAGGGCATGAAGTCGCGCTCAGGATCTTCAGCGTAAATCCGGCACTCGATGGCATGGCCGGTTTGGGTGATATGGCGCTGGCGCCACGGCAAGTAACCGCCGGCGGCCACTTCGATCTGGGCTTTGACCAAATCGATGCCGACCACCCGCTCGGTGACCGCGTGCTCGACCTGCAAGCGCGTGTTCATTTCGAGAAAATAAAAATTTTGCTCTTGGTCGAGGAGAAACTCCAGCGTTCCAGCCCCGACGTAACCCACCGCGCGCGCACCCTGGATGGCGATGCGCCCCAAGCGCCGGCGCGTGCGGTCTTCCAATCCCGGCGCCGGCGACTCTTCGATGACTTTCTGATGGCGCCGCTGGATCGAACACTCGCGATCGTAAAGATGGATCACCCGGCCGTACTTGTCGGCGAGAATCTGCATCTCGACATGGCGCGGCTTTTCAATAAATTTTTCGACGTACAAACGGGCGTCGCCAAACGACGACGACGCTTCGGAGCCGACCGCGCGATAGGCGGACGACAGTTCGCGGCGCGAGCGCACCAAACGCAACCCCTTGCCGCCGCCGCCGGCCACCGCTTTGAGCATGCACGGATAACCGATCGACTCCATGGTTTCTAAAACTTCTTGCTCGGAAGTGAGAATGCCGTCCGAACCGGGCACCACCGGCACGCCGGCGGCTTTCATGATCTGGCGCGCTTTTACTTTATCGCCCATTTTGTCGATGACGTCGGGCGGCGGCCCAATGAAGACGATGCCTTCGTCTTTGCAGCGCTGGGCGAAGGCCGCGTTCTCGGCGAGAAATCCGTAGCCCGGATGGACCGCTTCGGCGCCGCTTTTTTTGCACACGTCGATGATCCGGTCGATGACCAGATAACTCTGCGCCGACGGCGCCGGCCCGATGGGATAGGCGTAGTCGCAATATTTGACATGCAGCGATTCGCGGTCCGCTTCGGAATAAACCGCCACGGTCTCGATGTCGAGCTCCCGGCATGCGCGCGCGATGCGCACGGCGATCTCACTGCGGTTGGCGATCAGGATGCGTTTAAACATTGGGGATGGCAGCAGGCAATAGCCAATAGGCAACAGTAAAACCGCAACCGTCGGATGAATTCCGACTATTGCCTAATGCCTGGTGCCTATTGCCTTCTTCAGAGTGGAATATTCCCATGCTTCTTGGGTGGATTATAATCTTGCTTGTTCTTCAACATTTCCAAGGCGCGGATCAAAGTCGGGCGCGTCTCTTCGGGATAAATGATCGCATCGATATAACCCGACTCCGCCGCCTTGAACGGGTTGGCAAAGGTTTCGCGATAGTTGTTGACCATTTCGTCGCGCGCCTTGGCCGGATCGGCGGCTTTTTGAATCGCGTCGCGAAAGACGATGTTAATCGCGCCCTCCGGACCCATGACCGCGATCTCAGCGGTGGGATAGGCCAGGTTGACGTCGCCGCGCAAATGTTTGCTCGCCATCACGATGTAGCCGCCGCCGTAGGCCTTGCGCGTAACGATGGTCACTTTCGGCACCGTCGCTTCGGCGTAGGCGTAAAGCAGCTTGGCGCCGTGACGGATGATGCCGTGATATTCCTGCTCGGTGCCGGGAAGAAAACCCGGCACGTCGACAAACGTGACGATGGGAATGTTGAAGCAGTCGCAGAAGCGAATGAAGCGCGCCGCTTTCACCGACGCATTGATGTCCAAACAGCCCGCCAAATTGGCCGGCTGATTGGCGACGATGCCGACGCTCCGGCCGCCAAGATGGGCGAAGCCGATCAGAATGTTGAGGGCAAATGCATGCTGCACTTCGTAGAAGTAACCTTCATCGACCACCGCGCTGATCAGTTCCTTCATGTCGTAGGGCCGATGCGGATTGTCGGGAATCAAATCTTTCAAATGCTTATCGCGCCGCAGGGGATCGTCGCTGGTCGGGCGAAACGGCGGATCTTCTTGGTTGTTGCTCGGCAGGAAGCCGATCAATTCGCGAATCATCAGCAAACATTCTTTTTCCGTGTTGGCGATGAAGTGCGCCACGCCGCTCTTGCCCGCGTGGGTTTCCGCGCCGCCTAGCGCTTCTTTGGTCACGTCTTCATGGGTCACGGTCTTGATCACTTCCGGACCGGTGATGAACATGTAGCTGTTGGTCTTGATCATGAAGATGAAATCGGTGATCGCCGGCGAATAAACGGCGCCGCCGGCGCAGGGCCCCATGATCGCGGTGATTTGCGGCACCACGCCCGACGCCATCACGTTGCGCTGAAAAATATCGCCGTAGCCCGACAAACTGTCGACGCCCTCTTGAATGCGCGCGCCGCCCGAATCGTTGATGCCGATGACCGGCGCGCCGGCCTTCATCGCCATGTCGAGCACTTTACAAATTTTATCCGCGACGACGCGGCTCAAGCTGCCGCCGAACACGGTGAAGTCTTGGGAGTAAACGTAAACCAAACGGCCGTCGATGGCGCCGAAACCGGTCACCACCGCGTCGCCGATAAATTTTTGTTTGTCGAGACCGAAGTCGGTGCTGTGATGGGTGCGCAAACGGTCGATCTCGACGAAACTGCCGCTGTCGAGCAAAATGTCGAGCCGCTCGCGGGCCAAAAGTTTTCCCTGCTCATGTTGCTTGCGGGCGCGTTCCGCGCCGCCGCCCGCTTCGGCTTTCTGATTGAGTTCGCTGAGTTTGTCGAGATTGTTGGTCGTGGTCATGAAGAGAATTTCCTTAGCGGCGAAATCGCCGCCATTCCGTGAGCGAGTGTGGCGATCATAACAAAAGTCGCTAGTGTGTCAACCGAATCCGCTGCTTTTACAGCGCAGAAATCGCCTTGCAGTTCGCCAGTGGAATTGTTAGCGTGAAAATTCTTCAGAGCAAAAATCTAATTTTCTCCAAGGGCCAGCGATGTTTGAAATCAAAGCAAGCAAACAAACGATGACTAAGCCAGCCGCGGCGCCGAAACTCGATCTCAAACCGACCCAAGCGATCTTGCTCTACGCCGCCAGCGAAGGCGACGCCAACATGCTCTACGCCGCCGGCTTTTTCGTGCCCGATCCGTTTATTTTTTTCCAGCACAAGAAAATCAAACATATCGTCATGAGCGACTTGGAGATCGACCGCGCCAAGAAACAGGCCAAGGCCGATCGCGTGCTGTCGCTGTCGCTCTATCAACGCAAACTGCGCAAGCTCGGCAAAGCGCCGGGCATTATCGAAATACTGGATCTGCTGTTTCGCGAACGCGGCATCCGCGCGCTGATCGTGCCGGCGAACTTTTCGGTGCTGATCGCCGATCAGTTGCGCGCCAAAGGCTTTAGCGTGCAAGTGAAACGCGATCCGTTCTGGCCCAATCGCGAAACTAAGAATAATCTGGAAGTAAAGCAGATCACCGAATCGTTGCGCATCGCCAAGCTCGGCCTCGAAGCCGGCATCCGCATGCTCAAGCGCACGACCACCAAAAAAGACGGATATCTCTATCTCAACGGCACGCGCTTGACATCGGAGATGCTCAAGACCGCGGTCAACACGACGATCATGGCCCAGGGCTGGCTGCCGAGCCACACGATTATTTCATCTGGCAATCAGTGCGTCGATCCGCACAACGAAGGCAGCGGACCGGTGAAAGCCAACACGTCGATCATCTTCGACATCTTTCCGCGCTCGCAGCACAATGGTTATTTCGGCGACCTGAGCCGCACGTTGGTGCGCGGCAGGGCTTCGGAAAAGTTGAAAGCGATTTACGCCACCGTCCAAGCCGGACAAGAAATCGGCTACCGGCAAATCCGCGACGGCGTCAATGGCAAGGACGTGCATCAAAATATATTAGACATGTTCGCCGCCCGCGGCTTTCCGACGGGTAGAATCAACGGCCGCATGCAAGGCTTCTTTCACGGCACCGGCCATGGTCTGGGCTTGGACATCCACGAGCCGCCGCGCATCGCGCCCATCGACGCGATCTTAAAAACCGGCCACGTCGTCACCGTCGAACCTGGGCTTTACTATATCGGCGTGGGCGGCGTGCGACTCGAAGACGTGGTCGTGGTGACCGCCAAAGGCAATCGCAACCTAACCAACTGCCCGCAGTTTCTCGAAATCTAAGTCGTTCTCGCAGGGTGCTGAAAAACATGGAGCATGCTTCGACGAACTCGGCATGAACGGATTTACTTCAATCATTACGAAACCAATCTCCGTTCGTCCTGAGCCTGTCGAAGGACTCCGAAAGAGTTTTTCAGGAACCTGCTAGAATGGAACCCGATCGCCTCGCCGCGCTCATCGCCGACTTAGATCATCCCGACAAACCAACCCTGCGCGCCGCGGTCGACGAACTGATTGTTCTCGCCGCCAATTCAGAAGCAGTGAGAGCAATTCTCGACCAGCGACTCAGCGAACCCGATCATAGAAATTACTGGCCGGTGGCTTACGTCTTAGGACATTTGCCGAAACCGTCCGGCGTCGCAATTCGCACATTGCTGCAAACCTTAGATCATCCCGAGCCCGACATCCGCTGGGCGAACTCCTTACTATTGGTGAAAATCGCCAAGCGTGAAGGGTCGGTTTTTAGTTTGCTAATCGACCTGTGCCGCAACGGCACGGCCAATCAACGAAGAATGGCGGTCTACTGCTTGCGCGATTTGGAATTGAATGACGCCGCCAGTCTGCAAGCCATCGTCGACTTGCTGTCCGACACCGACGCGACGGTCCGCGTCGCCGCAACAACCAGTTTAAAAACTCGTCGTGATGAGAACAAACGCGTGCGCCAGGCGTTGCTCGATAGTTATTTGAACGATGAAGATATAAAAGTCCGCAACGCCGCCGCCGTGACGCTGGCGAGTTTCGGCGCGCCGTCGGAAGATTTTTTGCGCGCTTTGAATGAAGCGGCAAAAAGCAACGATAACCAAGCTAGAAAAGCGGCTACCGTCGCTCTCGGTTTATTAGAAAAATGGGGAATCGGAAGTGTCACCGCGGAGCCGCTGAGGACGCCGAGTAAAGAATCTTAGATCACGAAATACTCCGAACTCTGTGATCTCCGTGCCTCCGTGGTGAATACTCTTTTCCGACAACCCACACTACCCAAAAAAAAGAAGGCCCGCTTCAATCGGAAGCTTGCGCGACCGTTGAAGCGGGCCCACTAGGTGGTCTGAGGGGGTTTACCAGGCTCTAGGCCGGAACCCCATCAAGAAGTCCGCCTAGAGCCTAAGTCTCAGCCACCTCACAGTCAGTACATAAATAATCAATCATGTCTGGACCACCTCCTTTCCCTGCTGGATACTACTTTACGAAAAGTGGTGCAGAGCTGTCAACAAAATAATTGGTTAAAAAATAAATTGCGATTCAGATTCATACTGCGAGAAGTCACTACGGGAGTTCTTTGAACATACGGTCAAATCGATTGAGTTGAATGAACACACGACATGCGGCTCCGCGAAAACTATCGGGTTGTTAAAGGGCTCTACGTCTCCCCGACCTTAAGGTCATTAAACCGTCAACGAAGACAGGAAGTATTAGATACCAAAGCGGTGCTATAATCCCGTGAACAACCATAGGAACAATAAAACTGTGAAAATCATTTAACGGAGATGGCAGCCCAACAAAAATTCTCCAATCGGGAAAGAGGTGGCCCGCAAATAGCACCAACAGAGAAAAGGGGAAATCAAATGGTAATAAACAAATCCATACCAATTGCCACTGCGCATCCCTGTGACTTGTACCGACACCAATAATGATCCACCAAGAAATTATGAGGTGAACGATGAACAGCACCCGACCTAATTTACGAGATCCGACGGTTGCTGCAGCGAAAATTTCTTTCATTTCTCACACTAATAAGCGAATGAAAGGAGAGACACAAGAATTCAAACAACCTCTCAGGTTCTACCCGCATTGCTAGAGTCTAGCATTGATTGGCTTGCAGCCCTAAAAACTCACCCCCGCCACTCATAAACCAAACTCGCGTAATCGGTAACGTAGCTGCCACCCTGCTTCGCGCCGCGCGGGAAGCTCGCGGCATCGGGCAAATCTTTACCGCAATAGATTTCAAATAAATTGCCGCTGGGGTCGCGAAAGTACATCAGACCTTTCTTGCCATCGCGGGTCCACGGGCCGGGCGTGACCACGCCGTTGGTCTTCAACCAGTCGATCATCGGCAAGAAGTTTTCGGCGTCGGCATAGAAAGCATAGTGCGGATACTCGGCATCGCGGCCGGTCGGCACGCCGCTGCGGGTCGACAGGCCGACGATCGCGCCGGCGACGCGGACTTCGGTGAACGTCGCGGGATCACTGGTCGCAAGCGGCTCGCCGCCCATCACTTCGATGAAAAACTTCTTGCTCTGGGCGATGTCGCGGCACGGCACGCTCAGATGCGCGAGGCTTTCAATGCGCGGCCGCTGTGAGTTGTCAGCGGGCACGCCGCCCTGCCAAACGTGATTGAGCCCGGCGAAGGGAATCGGTTGCCCGCCCTGACGCGGGCCCAAAGCTAATCCTTTGATGCCGTCGTATCCCTCCTCGCAATAAAACTCGATAAGATTTCCCGACGGGTCGCGGAAATAAAGTAACGCGGTGCGGAAATTGCGCGTCCAACCATGGATCGGCACGCCGCACGCGGTCAGCCAACTTTGCGCCAGCTCGAAATTTTTGTCGACGACGTTGAATCCGTAGTGCGGATACTCGGCTTCGCGCTCGGTCCAGCCGCTCGGCTGCTCCGACATGCCGACGATGATGTCGGCGATCTTCACTTCCGAGAAGCCGGTGACGTCATGAACCAACTCGCCGCCCAAAACTTCGATGTAAAATCGCTTCGACTCTTCGAGATCGCGGCAAGCCAAACTGATGTGATGCAGGAATGCGAAGCGCGGCCTTTGGGTTTTTTCGGCGATCGATGGATTCGCCATTTTTAGCCTCCCTGTTTCAGCGTGCTGACATCGTGCGCACCCTTCACGGCAATTCTTCGAGCAACCGGCCGAGCCCTTTGATCGGTTCGCGGACGGCGAGAAACTTAAGCGTGGCCCAAATATCGGCCGGCACGTTGGTCAGCACGGTGGTGTTTAAGTCGCGTTCCAGTGGCGCGATCGCCTTCAAACAATCCCAGCCGGCGCCGAGCAAGTACAAACACTCGGCGCCGCCGGATTTTTGAAATAATTTCTTCGCCTCGGCGTAAATCACTTCGACGGGAACTTTGCCGACGTCGCCAAACGGCACGTTGATCCCTTTCATCGCCTTGACCGGAAAGCCGGCTTGCTCGAAAAACTCGGCGAACTTCGGATTGAGATCGTCTTGAAGGTAGGTCAGGCCGACAAGGCTTCGTGCGCCAAGCGCTGTCAACGCATCGAGCTGAATCATCGTCGCGCTCTTGACCGCGACGCCATGTTTCTCTTGCAGCTTGCGCGAGTTTTCGCGGTCAAACTCTGGGCCGAGCAACATGAACGGCGGTGCGCCTTGGAGCAAAACCAAATCGACTTTGAGCGCGGCGAGCTCGCCAACGCGCTGATCGGCAATCGCCAAGGCATCTTGAAATTCCTGCTCCGTGCCGCCGCGAATGCCGACGTAACGCGGCACCGCGCAGACGCCGTCGGGCAGCAAGCGAATGAAAGCTTCCAATGGACCGGGTCTAAAAGTAGGTTTGACTAAACCAACAGTTCCGCGCCAGCCGTACATCGGTCACCTCGGAGAATTATTCGCCATAAAGTTTTTTGATGAAGCCGCTCTGGTCTAGATCTTTCAAATAACTAACATCGATAAAATGTTCCGGCGCCATACTTTTCGCCTTCGGCGTGCGCAAACCGATCTCGTCGAGGACGAGTTGAATGCCTTTTATCGTCGGATAGGGAACCCGCGGCATGACTTTCACCGCGTAGTGCTGGTAGGTTTCTTCCAGCGCTTCCTGATCCGCGATACGCGAATATTTGCCGATCACTTTCATGGCGAAGTTTTTGTCGGTCTTGAAGCGATGAAGCGCTTCCACATAAGCGCGCAGGTAGCGGCGCACGGTGTCCGGTGCTTCGCGCATGTAAGTCCGAGACGTAACGACGCCGGCGCCTTGGTAATCGATGCCGATGTTGCTCAGGTCGGCGAGCAGGTTGTAACCAAACTTCAGAGCTTGCAGATGCAAAGGCGATGACAGCATGCCGCCATCGACGCCGTGGGAAGCCATGCCGGCGAGGATCTCCGGTGAACCGCCCATTTGGATCATCGCCACGTCGCGATCCGGTTGCAGCCCCCACTGTCCCAGCACGTAGCGCAGGAGAAAATCGTCCGAAGTGCCGAAGCGCGTGATGCCGATCTTCTTTCCCTTTAAATCTTCGCGCCGCTTGATCTCCGGCTTGACCATGATTTTCTGACCAGGTTTGTGATTGGGACCGGCAAGCATCACCAGATCGGCGCCGGCGAGATTGGCCTGAATCACCGCGGGAATCGCGATCTCGGAAATCGGAATGTCTTTCGCCAACATCGCCTGCACCACGCGCGAACTGCCGGCGATGTAAATCAGTTCGACATCGAGCCCCTGTTTGTCAAATAGCTTGGCCTCTTTGGCGACCCAAATCACCGCAATCGAACCGACGGTGGTCGGATACGCGACTTTGAGTCGAATCTGGCCGATCACCACCGACGGCCAAAGTAAAACCGAAACCACCAACAGCAAAAAGGTTTTCATTTCATCAACTCAAAACTAAACACTAACAACTAAAAACTATTTTCACGGATGCACATCCTCAAGAAACCAATCCGTCGGAATCTCCCGCCCCACTCGCGCCTCGCGCGCCCGCGCCAAAACTTCGCTGCCGACCGCGGCGAACTGCAAGCCCAAACCAACGTTGTTGCAGAAGCAACTGATCGCATCGTCTTTGGTTCGCCCCGGATGTTTGCCGTTGACCAATTGAGAAATTGTCGGCAAGTCCCAGATCGCCGTGTCCTCGCGCGTGAGCGGATGATGCCAGCCCTCGGCGATGTCCGGGATCGACTGGGGATCGACGCCGATAACGATCTGAAACGGCTTGGCTTCGTGCCAGTGAATGATCAATGGATCGGATCTCTTATAAGTCAGCGCGTCGAGCTCGCACGGCTTGACGCACGACACATGCATGCCCGGCTGCAAAAGTTCGCCGGGAAAGAGCGCGGAGATCGAATTGGTCGTGCAGATCACCATGTCGGCGTCCTTAATCGCCTCCGCCGCGCTGCCCGCTTCGAGCAAATCCAACGAAACCTTGCCGCGCCACTCTTCGACGAACTTGCGCCGCGACTCCGGCGTCGGGCTGAAAACTTTGACGGTTTTCAAATCGCGGACCATCGACAGGGCGACCAGATGCGCGCTCGCCTGCCAGCCCGAGCCGAGTAACGCCATCGTGCGAGAATTCTTCCGCGCCAGATAGCGCGCCGCGATCGCGCTGGCGCCGGCGACGCGCAGTTTCTGCACATAGCCGTCGGGAAAAATCGCCAGCGGCTCGCCGGTCTCCGTGCTAAACAGCATGATCAACCCGACGTACCGGTCGCCGCCCGCCACCGGCAATTTATCTTTGCGCACGCCGCCGGCTTTCTCGTACCATTTCACCACGCTGGAGTTGAGCCGCAGCGCGGCGATGCCGCGATTGGGCAACACCCCGCTCATGGTTTTGTACTCGTAAAACTCATTGGGTTTGGTCGGACTAAAAACATCGTAGCGCGGCACCGTGGCGGCCATGCCGTTGCCGAGATCGCGGTAAGCTTCTTCGAGCACGTCGAGGCACGCGCCGACTGGGAGAATCTTTTCGATGTCTTCGTTGGATAGAATCAGCATTATCTAACTCCCAAAAGCAGTGAACAACGATTTGCTCAGCCACATTTATGGCCGTCATGTGGCATTTGCAAGGTCCCTAACGTAAGAGTGGATAACTATCGATTCCATGTATTCCTCTCCGAGCACTAACGACGCCATTGAAACGCCGCGTTTCTTCTACGGCTGGTACATAGTCGCCGTCGGCATTCTGGTCAACATCGCCGGCACCTTTGCTTTTTCCAGCACGCTGAGCATATTTCTCAAGCCGATTACCGAAGAGCTTGGCGTCACGCGCGGCACGTTTTCACTGATTCGTACTTTCGAGATCGGCATCGCCGCGTTGATCGTGCCGCTGTTGGGTCCGTGGATCGATCGTCATGGCGGGCGCGGCGTGCTCGTCCTCGGCGTACTGATGGAAGGCGCGGGATTGCTGCTTTCCAGTTTGGTGCAAAGCTTTTGGCAGTTCGCGTTGGTGCGCTGTTCGCTGGTGATCGCCGGCGAAGCGCTGTTGGGCTCGCTAGTCATCAACGTCACCATCGCCCAATGGTTCGTGCGCAAGCGCGGCCGCGCCATGGGCATCGCCAATCTCGGCACCGGCGTTGCCAAGCTGAGCATCCCGATCGCCGCCGCCTCCTTGTTCGTGCTCGTCGGCTGGCGCCACACCTGGGCGATCTTCGGCGTCGTCGCGCCGCTTTTAGTGGTCGCGCCGGCGCTCATCTGGGTGCGCCGCAAGCCGGAAGACATGGGGCTGCGCCCCGATGGCGAATCACCCACTCAGTCGGCAAACGAATCCACCGCGCAGAAATCGGCAACCGCACAGCGGGATGCAATCGACGGAGCGACGTGGACCCGCGCCCAAGCGCTTCGCCTGCCGACGTTTTGGGTTTTAGTCGTGACCTTCGGCATCGCCAGCGTCGGCATCGCCGGTTTGAACTTGCACATCTTCTCCTACATCACCGACATCGGCTACAGCCCGCTTGTCGCCGCATCGTTCATGAGCACCATCGCCTTGACCCAACTGGGCTCGACGCTAGTGTGGGGGATGCTCGCCGACAAGTTCGACATCCGAAAAGTTTCCTGCGTGCAATTTGTAATTCAAGGCGTGGGACTGATCACCGCGATCACCAGCGCGCACATTCAACTTACCTACCTGGGATTTTTTCTCTACGGCACCGGCCTGGCGGGAAGTTTCGTACTGCGCGAGGTAATCTGGGCCAACTTTTTCGGGCGGAACTCGCTGGGCACCGTGCGCGGCCTGTCGTTGTTATTCTCCCACCTATTCGCCGCCAGCGGCGCGCCCTTTTTCGGCTTTCTTCATGACCGCACCGGCAATTACAATCTCTCGTTCTCGATCTTTTCCTGTGCGTTATTCACTTCGGCGTTTTTGGTTTTACTAGCGAAGCGGCCGCAACTACCCAACAACACGAAACCCGAATCTCGAAACGAAGCTAGTGGACTGTAACACCAGTTTAGCGATCGAATATTCGGAACCCTTCGACTTAGCTCAGGGCGAACGGTCTTAGGAATTCCGTTCGTGGTGAGCTTGTCGAACCATGAACGGGTAACGCGATTCAAGTGTTACACGCCACTAGTCGATCGCCACGAACAATTCTTCCGGCGTCAGCCGCCGCTTGGTCAATCCCTGCTCGTGGCTGTACAAAGCAAAGCGTTCGATGTTTTTGCGGTTCGCTTCAAGTCCATTCTTCCACGGATCGAAGCTGCATAACTGATTCTGCCGCTCTAACTCGCCCCTGCCCCACATCACCATCGACCAGTTGGGATCGACCCACCGCTGGGTGGCACGCGCGCGGGCCTGTTCGAAGATATCGAAAAGCGCGCGCGGCAGCGATGGATTTTCTTGCGCCAGCTCTTTTTTGTACGCCAGCACGTGCATGATCGGGAAATAACCTTCTTCGCGCAAATAGCGCTCTTCTTCCGCCTGCGGATCGGCGAACAAGCGGGCGAGGTTTTTGTTGCCGTCGCGGAAAGGTTTCGGTAGCCGCGACACGAACATCGCTTGAATCTTGCCGTCGACAAACTCTTGCTCGATCTCGGCCATACCGGCGCGGGTTTCGATTTTTAAATCAGCGGGCAATGCGACGTCGACGACTTCCTTGCCCGGCGTGACCCAAGTCACCGACGAACGATCGACGCCGTAGAAATGGGTCAGATCGCCTTTGGCGCGCACGCCCAAAGTATTTTGATAACCGCTCAAACCGATGCGCTTGCCGGTTAAATCGCGCGGCATGGCGATACCGCAGTTGACGTTCTTATACATCTGCGACTGGCTAAACAGCCGGCGCGGAAAGATCGGCACCGCGTGCACCGGCATGCCTTGATCGATGGCGATGCAGTAGGACGAGAACGATAGCTCCGCCGCGTCGAATTCGAAATGCTGGAGAAAGCGCTCATGGCGCCCCTGCTGCGGGTCGCACTCGATGTATTCGATGTCGACATCCGGGTGCTGGATGCACCCTTCGAGCAGCGGCGCGTGACGATCGTAGGAACCGAGGGCCAAAGTGATTTTTAATTTCATAGTCCGAAGAGTTATCTAATGTGGCCGAGCGCGTCAACCGCATGCTTGTAAGGATGGTAACGATTCGTTTATGTTGCCAAGCATGATGCCACGAGCCCTTCAATTAATACTCCTGCTGCTTTTCGCCCTACCGGTCGCAGCGCAATCGAACAAGATCCACATCTCCGCCCCGTCAAAATCGCTGTCGTGGTTTCCCATTCATCTGACCCGCGAAAAAGGTTTTTACCGAGCCGAAGGACTCGACATAGACTATGTGATCATGAAACCGCAGATCGCCATGCAGGCATTGATCGCCGGCGATGTCGGCTACACCACGGCGCTGGGATCGACCATCCGCGCGGCGTTTCGTGGCGTGCCGCTGCGCGTGGTCATGACCATCGCCGACAAGCCGCTGTTCGCGCTGATCAGCCGGCCGGGAATAACTTCCGTGGATGAATTGAAAGGCAAGCTGCTCGGCATCTCGTCCTTCGGCGCTAGCACCGACACCTATGCCCGCGCGCTCTTACGGCGATTTAAATTAATTCCCAACCAAGACGTGAAGATCATCGCGCTCGGCGGCGGCATGAACCGCATCGCCGCCATGGAAGCCGGCGCCATCGACGCCGCACTAATTGAAGCGCCCTACAATGTCATGTTGGAGCGCAAGGGCTTTCGCAAGATTCTCTTTGTCGGCGACTTGATTCCGTCGCCCTTGGCGGGACTGGGCACGAGACTGGAAAAAATTCAAAAGCAGCCGGACGAAATACAACGACTGGTGCGCGCCACGCTGCACGGCATTCAGTACGCCAAGAGCAACAAGCAGGAGACCATCCGCGCGATCATGAAATGGACCGATCTCGATCAAGCTTTAGCGGAAGGCAGTTATGAGATGGCGGTGTCGAGCTGGTCGAGCAGCGGCGCGGCGAGCGCCCAAGGATTGCAGATCGCCATGGAGGAAATCCGCGCCGAGTTCAAACTCGACGCCGCTCCAGACGCGGGCAAAGCTTTCGATTGGAGTTTCGTGCAGAAGTAATCGGCTTACGACTCGATCTTTTTCATCCGTTGTAGCAGCTCTTTGATCGAGGTTTTAGCGATCACGCGCTCGAACTGGGCGCGGTAATTTTTGACGATGCTGATCTGATCGATCACCATGTCGTAAACTCGCCACTGGCCGTCGCTGACCAGCAGATGATAATCGATGGGCAGCTCTTCGCCGTTGCCGCTGACGACTTTGGTCTCGACGTTGGCGAACTTATCGTCGCCGGTCTCGCCCTTGAACTCGATTTTCTCATCCCCCGATGCGCGCACCGTGCGGCCATAGGCATAAAGCAAGCGGTTGGTGTAAGCTTCGACAAATTCCGTTTGCTCGGGCTGCGCCAGCAGGTTCCAATGCTTGCCCAGCGAGCGCTTGGTCATCTCGGAAAAATCGAAGCGGCCGTAGATCAGTTTGAGCGCCTTTTGCGGCAGTCCGGTGGCCTGCAATTCCTCGACTGAAGTATTGACCAAGATCGCAACGAACTCATCGATGGTCCGCTTCAACTGCGCCGTAGCCTCACCGGCGCGCGCGCTGGCAGGCATCGTTAAAACAATCAAAACCGCTGAAACCTTTGTTAAGTTCCTAATAAGCTTCATTCAATCTCCGGGGGATTTCTAGATAGTTGAAACTTTAGCTTTTTACTTCGACGGTTGCAGATTGCCATCGCTACAACGCGCATCCTACGAACCAGAAATGGCATCTCAAACGCTTGAGACCCGCGTCACATTTCCTTACTATGCCGGTGCGTTGGAAGGAACTAGCTCAATGTATTACTTCGCTTATGGCTCGAACTTGGATTGGTCGCAAATGCAGCGGCGCTGCCCGTCGTCGCGTTTCGTCTGCGCTGCCCGTTTGGCCGGCTATCAATTCGGCATCACGCGCCATTCTCGCTTGCGCGATTGCGGCACCGCCAATGTTTTCCCGGCGCCCGGCAAAGAGGTGTGGGGTGCGGTCTACGATGTCAGCGACGCCGATTTGATCGTCATGGATAGCTTTGAAGATGGCTACCGGCGCGAGATTCTGTCCGTCGAGCCCAGCGGCGGGAAGCAACCAGCGATCGACGTTCTGGTCTACGTCGCGGCAGTCGAAACCCAAGTGCCGCTGCCCAATGCCGAATACAAGAGGCTGATTCTTCAAGGCGCTCGACATTGGCAGCTACCGGCGAATTATATCGAGATGCTCGAAGCCATCGACGCCGCCCGCGAACCATAGTCGCGCGGGCTAATTCCGCGCCAACGGTAAAACGAAAAACCGCGCTCTCATCAATAGATTTACGCCGCCCTATTCGTTAGTATTCACCCACCTCATGGCGCCCGATATGAAACAGATGCAGGGCCGAGCGTTGACGCTGGCGCGCCATCCGCGCACACGCAAGCTCGGGCTCTGGGCCGTGGCAATCTTTGTCGGCCTGGGAATTCTTCTCGGCCTCGTCGCGCCGCCGCTTCTGCGCGGCAAGATCGCCGCCGAGCTCGGCAAAAAACTCCACCGCGAAGTTTCCATCGAACAGATTAAGCTCAATCCCTACGCCTTGACGGTCGCCGTGCGCGGCTTTGTCATGAAGGCGCGCCAAGGAACTGCCACCGAACTCTCCTTCGACGAGCTGTTCGTCAACTTGGACATGCGCTCGCTGTTTCGTTTCGCGCCGGTGATCGAAGAGCTGAAGCTGACCAAACCTTACGTCAGCATCGTGCGCGGCGACGACCGCAAATATAATTTTCAGGATGTGATCGACGAATTCATGTCCGGACCGTCCGGGCCGACGCCGCGTTTTGCCCTGAACAATATCGAGATCCTCGACGGCAAGATCGACTTCGACGACCGACTGGAACAAACCAAGCATACCATCGCCGCGCTCAAGGTCGGCATCCCGTTTATTTCCAGCTTGCCTTCCTACGCCGCGATCAAGGTCAAGCCGGAACTGTCGGCGATCGTCAACGGCGCGCCGTTCCATCTCGCCGGCGACACCACCACGCCGTTCAAAGACAGCCTGGAAAGCACCCTCGGCATCGACATCGACATCGACATCGACATCGACATCGACAAGTTGGAGATCGCCAAGTATCTGGAATATTCACCGGTGGCGCTCAACTTCAAAATGGCTTCCGGCCAACTCAACGGCAAGATCACCGCCGCATTCAAGACTGCGAAAAACCAGCCCTCGGTGTTGGCGCTGGCCGGCAATTTGGCGGTGAATGCGCTCGACATGCAGCAGAGCGGCGCAGCGTTGCTCAAGTTCGCCAACTTCGGAGTCATTATCGACTCCTTCGAAGTGTTCGCCAACAAAGCCAAGGTGAAATCGGTCAAAGCCCAGGGACTCGAAGTCAACGTCCGCCGTGATCGCAAAGGTGAAATCAACTTGGCCAACTTGGTGGCTAAACCTGCCAATTCCACGCTAGTCGAGCCTAAAAAAGACGACGGCAAACCTTTCGCCTACCATATCGACGAGATCGCCGTCGATGCCGCGACGGTTTGGTTGACGGACGATCAGCCGCAACGGCAGTACAAAACCAAGCTCAACAATCTCACCATCAAAGTCGCCGGCCTGAACAACGAAGCCGACAAGAAAGCCAACGTCGAGATTGGATTTGAATCGGCATTGAAAGAGAAGTTCTCGCACACCGGCACGCTGCAACTCACGCCGCTCATCGCCGAAGGGAAAATAAACATCGAAGCGCTCCGCCCCGCCGCTCTAGCGCCCTACTATCAAGATGCACTGGCCGCGGAAATCACAGACGGCCTGCTCGATCTAGGGACCGACTATCATTTCGCGGACAAGCCGGATCAGCCCGACATCGCGCTGGCGAATTTAAACGCAACGTTGCGCAACTTTCGCCTGGAACTGGCCGGACAACCGGAACCGCTCTGGCGCATCAGTTCTCTCGCGCTGCGCGACGGCGCCATCGACGTCGGCAAAAAGTCTCTGCTCATCGGCGCGCTCCAGGCCAAAGACGGCGCGGGCTATATCCAGCGGGAAGCCGACGGCACGCTCAATCTCACGCGCATCGCCAAGAGCGAAACGACACCAGCTCCGACGACGGCCGCGCCGGCAAAAAAAGACGATGCGCCGTGGCAGATCGACATGAAGCAGATCGTCCTCGACGGTTTCAAAGTCGGCTTCGACGACCGCGCCACGCCGGCGCCGGTGCGCACCAACTTGAGCGAAATCGCCTTGCGGCTTGAAAACTTTTCCAACGGCAAAAATCGTCCAGGCAAACTGACGCTGCGCACCCGGCTTAACAACAAAGGCGCGCTCCGCCTGGCTGGGCCCATGATGACCAATCCGCTGAACGCCAAGCTTGTCGTTGAAGCGGAAGATTTAGAAATCTTGCCGTTCCAGCCCTACCTCGACAGCCAAGTCAATTTTCTTTTGACCGGCGGCCGCATCGGCACCAAGGGCAATCTCAGCTTCGACGCCGCCGACAGCGGTCCGGCCAAGGTCAATTATTCTGGCGCCGTGCAGATCGCCGACTTCGGCATGGTCGAAAAAACTACGGCCCTGGATATTCTCAAATGGAAATCGCTAGCCCTCGAACAAATGCAATTCGCATTGGAACCGTTTCAGTTGCGCATCGGCGAAATTAATTTAGCGGAATTCTATTCGCGCTTGATCGTCGGCGCCGACGGCAAGTTCAACTTGCAAAAGCTCGCGGTCGAAAAAGAAGCTAGCAAAGAGGCCGGCGCCGCTGTGGCCAGCGAGAAAACCCCGCCGGCTACAGCGCCAAGTGACAAAGCGATCAGCATCGGCAAGATCAATCTCGCCGGCGGCAAGATCAACTTCAGCGATTTTTTCATCAAACCCAATTACTCGGCCAACTTGACCGGCGTCCAGGGTGCGGTTTCTGAATTGAAACCGGAAGCGCCCGGCGATCTGGAAATCCACGCGAGACTCGACAACGCCGCGCCGGTGAAAATCAAAGGCAAGCTCAATCCGCTTTCCAAAGAACTGTTTCTCGATTTGGTCGCCGACGCCAAGGAGATCGAACTCAGTCCGATGACGCCTTACTCCGGCCGCTACGTCGGCTACGGCATCGAAAAAGGCAAGCTGTCGTTCAACGTCAAATACAAACTCGACAACCGCAAGCTCAACGCCGAGAACAAAATCATTCTTAACCAGCTCACCTTCGGCGACAAGATCGACAGCCCCGACGCGACCAAACTGCCGGTGCTCCTCGCCGTAGCGTTGCTCAAAGACCGCAACGGCGTCATCGACATCGACCTGCCGATTACCGGCTCGCTTGACGACCCGCAATTCAGCGTCGGCGGCATCGTCTGGCGGATTATTATCAACGTCATCACCAAAGCGATCACCGCGCCCTTCTCTCTGCTTGCCGCGGCCTTCGGCGGCGGCAGCGGCGGCGACGAACTGAGCTACATCGAGTTCGACAACGGCCGGGCGAATTTGAATCCGGCGGCGCAAGCCAAAATCGCCACGCTGGCGAAGGCCCTCAACAATCGCCCGGCATTGAATCTCGAACTTAGCGGCCGGGTCGACCCGTCCAGCGATCTCGACGGTCTCAAGCGCGCCAGTATCGAGCGCAAGGTCAAAGCCCAGAAGTTGAAAGATATAGTCCGCCGCGGCGAGAGCGCGAAATCCGTGGATGAAGTCCAAGTCGCCGCCAACGAGTACGGCCAATATTTGAAAGCCGCCTACGGCGAAGAGAGTTTCGCCAAACCGCGCAACTTCATCGGCCTCGCCCAAGATATACCCGTGCCGGAGATGGAAAAACTGATGCTGCAAAACGCCAAGGCCGGCGACGAAGAAATGCGTCAACTCGCCAGCCAGCGCGCCCAAGCGGTGCGCGACGCGCTGTTGGCGACCAATCAGGTAAACGCCGAGCGTTTATTCATCGTCGCCGCCAAGCCGCTCAGCGCCGACGAAGCGTCCCAAGCCAAGGGCAAACCCAACCGCGTCGACTTCTCGATGAAGTAGGCGGATCGCCGCGGTGCATGGGCGGAAAAAGCTCGCGCCGGCGGGTAAGTTGTGAAGGCCTCCCTTCTGTTATAGAGTTCGCTACGATTCAGGAGGCTCTAAATGACCCAGGTAAGAAAGACCGCCAACCCCAAAGTAACCATCATCGCCAGCAAGGGCGCCAACCAAGCGATCAATTATTTATTGGAAGACCGGGACGAATTGGAATGGCTGGTGGCCATCGGCCGCAATAAGAATGGCGATATTTTCTTTTACGACACCGGCGGCGATATCATCCAAGACTTGGGCGCCATCGAATACGTCAAAGAAAGAATCGTCCGCGACTATTTCGGCGAACCCGACGAATAACACGCAGCAGTGCAAAGTTTGGGGTTGCCCCTTACCCTTCACCCCTTACCCCTAACTCAATCCCCAGGAATCTTCGGCTTGATCCGCAGCGGCGGCGATCCCGCCGGCAAAAAATCTTCCAAGTGAACGGTCTCCCAGCCCACCGGTCGGAGCCGCTCGAACTCGTTGCGCCGCTTGGCGTCGCATTCCGGCGGCTTGGTCGCGTCGATGATCATCTTGCCGCCGACCCGGTGCCAGCCCGGCGCGCCGGGCTGACCGAACTCGGGACAGGACGGGTCCATCGCATGAATCTTGGCGCCGGGAATCGTCACGATATCTTCCGCCGGATTGACCCGCGTGTTGATCGACCAGAGCACCTCGGCGTAGTTGAATATATCGACGTCGACGTCCACCGCGATGGCGATCTTGGGATGTTGATACTCGCTCGACAGCACCGACATCAAGACGTTCTTCGCCTCGCCGTAGTAACGCGGCTTCATCTGCACCACCACGCCGAAGATTCCCGGCATGACTAAAACGTTTCGCACGTCGGCCAAGCCGCCGACGCTCCGCGCGCGGCGCAAAATTTGCGCCGACATGGGCACTTTGTGATAGACGCAGCCTTCGACTTCGGTGCCGTTCTGGACGTTTTTGAAGATCGCGTCATTTCTCATCGTGATCGCTTTGATGTTGACGATGGGATTTTGTCCTGCGCCGGTGAGATAGTAATCCTGAAATTCGCTGAACGGTCCTTCCGGCTCGCGGATTTTCGGCGGGATTTCCCCCTCAAGCACGATCTCCGCCCAAGCCGGCACTTCTAAGTCGACGGTGCGGCATTTCACCAACTCGACATCTTCTTGCAAGAGCGCCGAAGCGATCTCCAATTCATCGACGCCATATTGGGTCGTCGTCGCGGCGGCGAAGTAATACATCGGATGATGGCCGATCATGATCGCCACTGGCATCGGCTTATCCTGCGCTTCGTACATTTGATAATTGGCCCAAGCGTGGCGCGGATAGAGCAGAATACCGGTCTTCTTCGGTCCCTTCATCTGCAGGCGATGAAAACTCAAATTGCGCTGGCCGGTCTCGGGATTTTTCGTGATCATCAAACCCGAACCGATAAACGGCCCGCCGTCGCGAATACCGGCTTGATGAATCGGCATTTTAGTAATATCGACATCGTCGCCGAGCAAAACTTTTTGTTGCACCGGCCCGGTCTCGACCAGCCGAGTTTTGCCGAGCTTCTCCGTGCGCCGGACAAATTCCGGAATCATCTGATCGCGCTCGACACCGAAGGCCACCGGCGCCAATGCGACATCGCCCGGCGCCTGCCCCAAACAGCGCCAACCGGGATAGCCCGGCAGATTTTCAAACAGTAACCCGCGATCGCGCGCTTGCCACAGCAGCGCGCCCATCTGCGTGCGCGGGTCCACCGGTTTGATAATGCGCGCCAACAGCCCGGCTTTTTCCAGTTGATCGATCCACGTGCGCATGTCTTGGGGCATAACTCTTCTCCTTATGCGATGTGCAAATTGCGCACATCCATATCACGGCGGCAATTTGCGCACCACTCGGAAACCGACCGTTCTGAACATCCCCCTTTGAAAAAAGGGGACCGAGGGGGATTTGTTTCGCGCGCAAAAGAAAATCCTCCCTTCCCCCCTTTTTCAAAGGGGGGCAAGACAGACCCATCAATGATTGGAGTTGTTCATTGAGCATATGAGTCACGACGCCAAACTCTAGACAAGCTCCGCCGCTTGAACTACGGTTCGCCCATGCACTCCATCGCGGCCATCTTCGGATTGGAAAAACTCGCACCGGAAAAAGCCCGCGCCCTCGCCATCGTTTACGCCGCGAGCATCTCTTTGATGATGGGCGTCAATTTCATTCAGCCGGCGCTGCCGGCACTGAGCGAACCGTTTCAGGTCAGCGACGCGCAATTGTCTTGGATCATGACCGTGTTCACCGCGCCGGCCATCGTGCTCTCGCCGATCTTCGGTTTCATCGCCGATCTGTACGGCCGGCGCCTGCTGCTCGGCGTGGGGTTAATTTTATTCGGCCTGTTTGGCACGGCCATGGCGTTCGCGCCCAGCTTCGCTTGGCTACTGACATTTAGAACTCTGCAAGGCGTGGCGTTTAGCGCGGTGATCCCGCTGACCATCGTGCTGATTGGCGATCTATTGGAGGGCGACAAGGAAATCAGCGGCCAGGGACTCAAAGTGTTTCTCGACCGCATCGGCTATTTCGTCTTTCCGCCGCTCGGCGGTTTGCTCGCCGCCATCGCCTGGTTCTGGCCCTTTATCTTTTACTTGCTAACGATTCCGGTAGGACTGGCGGCGCTGTTTTGGATGCCGGAAACCAAAGGCAAGCACAAAGAGCCGGCGGCCAATTATCTCGGCGACATCCTGCGCCTCGCCCGCCACCCGCGCTTGGTCATCGCCTTTGCCGCGGGCTTTCTGCGCTTTTTTCTCGACTATGGCTTTCTCACTTACTTTCCACTTTTTCTCGTCCGCACCCACGGGATTTCGACGGCGACGGCGGGACTGCTCTACCCATTTTTTGCCGTCGGCGCCATGGCGACTTCAAGCCAAGCGGGAAGAATCGCCGCGGGGCGCGACAAAGCGAATATTTTATTTTATGCCTTTGTCGTCAGCGGCGGCGCGGTGCTGGCCGTGCCGTTTATTGGCAATGTCTGGCTGGTCGGCGGCGCGCTGTTTTTCTACGGCCTGGCCAACGGCGTGATCTCGCCCATGCAAAAAAGTTTGCTGACCCAAAATGCGCCGGCGGAGCTGCGCGGCGGCATCGTGTCTCTCGACCGTCTGATTCAGCAGGTCTCGAAAACTACTTCAACATCCATCGTCGGCCTGATGCTAGTAACCGCCGAGTTGCCAACAATCTTTTGGCTGCTAGGAATTCTCTCCTTCATCAGCGTAGCCCTAATGGCCTGCCTACTACCGCGCGGCGCCAGCGTAACAATTCTGAAATCTGAAATGTGAAATCTGAAATTCCGAGCGCAGCGAGGATGGAGCGAGGATCAGCCCAGATGCTTCTTGAAGCGTAGCGCGCTGAGCACCATGAAGAATATACCGAAGCCGGCGAGCACCAAAGCTTCATCCCACAACGCCGCGATTCCCGCGCCGCGCAAAATGATGCCGCGGAGAATTTCCAAAAAGTAAGTCGCCGGAATCAGCAAGCTCAAAAGATAAATAATCAGCGGCATGGAATCGCGCGGAAACAAGAAACCGGAAAGCAGAATCGACAGCAGCATGGTCATCAGCGAAAGCTGCAGCGCCTCGCCCTGATTCTTGGCAAAGGTCGAAATCAGGATGCCGATGCCCAACGCCGGAATCAAAAACAAGAACGAAAGAAACAGCAGCAACGGAATCGAGCCGCTCACCGGCACTTTGAATAGAAAGACCATCACCAACAACACCAGCACGGTCTGGCCAAATCCGATCACGGTGTAGGGAAGCAGCTTGCCGACGATCAAGCCGCCCTTGGACACCGGCGTGACCAGCAGTTGTTCTAACGTGCCGCGCTCGCGCTCGCGCACGATCGCGAAGGCGGTGAGAAACACCGTGACCAATTGCAAGATGATACCGATCAATCCGGGCACGAAAAAATTAGCGCTGCGCAAATTGGGATTGAACAGCAGCCTGGGCCGGATGTCGACTTTGAAATCCGCCGGCGAGATGTTTTCGATCGCCAACGACTTCAAGAAGCCCAACTGCTGGCTCGAGTTGAGCGCCTGAAGCGCCGTCGTCGAGTCGGAACCGTCGATGAGCACCTGCACCTGGGCTTGACGTCCATTGACCAGCGCCGCGGCATAATCCGCGGCGATCTTGATGCCGATCTTAGCTTGGCCGCTGACGATGGCGTCATTCAGTTCGCGATCGGAATCCACTTCCTTGATGATTTTAAAATAACGGGTGTTTTCGAATTCTTTGAGCAGTTGACGGCTCTCGGCGCCGCGATTGAGATCGAAAACCACCGTAGGAACATGCTTGACGTCGGTGTCGATGGCGTAGCCGAACAGCAACAGCTCGACCAGCGGGATGGCGAAAATAAAGCGCGTCGCCGGATCGCACTTGATGTGAATGATTTCTTTTTTAAGAATCGCCCACAGGCCGCGAAACATCATCGTCCTTTCGCCGGGCCGCGCTGGATTCTAGTGAGCGTGACGAAAACATCCTCCAAGGATGGCGGCACGGCGCGGCAGCGAACGTTGGCGACGCCGCGCTGGAGAAAATATTTTTCCAGCGCCGCGGCGTCGGTGCCGCGACGCGCCAGGGCATGCACCGCCTCGCCGAAGATGGTCGCATCGACGATATCCGCATGGCCGCGCAGCTCGGGCAGCAATGCCGTCGCGTCGTCGCTGCTAATTTCGAACCAGCCAGAACCGTCCGGCGTAATCTCGGGCAAGCGCTTCAAATCCTGCGGCCGGCCCAGGGCGATCAGTTTCGCCAGATAAATATAAGCGACTCGCGAGCAGCGCTCCGCCTCGTCCATGTAATGGGTCGTGACAAACAGCGTGGTGCCTTCAGCGGCAAGACGAAAGAGTAAATCCCAAATCTCCCGGCGCGCCACCGGATCGATGCCGGCGGTGGGCTCGTCGAGAAAAACGATCTTGGGACTGTGCAAGAGCGAGCAAGCCAGCGCCAAGCGCTGCTTGTAGCCGCCGGAAAGCGTCGCCGCGAGCTGCTCCTGGCGATCTTCCAAACCGGCGAGTTCGACCACCGTGCGCCGACGCAGCGCCATGTCGGCGCGGGACAATCCGTAGATCGCGCCGTAAAAGTCGAGATTCTCCGCCACCGTCAGGTCTTCGTAAAGACTAAAGCGCTGCGACATATAACCGATGCGCTTTTTAATTTCTTCCGATTGTTTGACGATATCGAAGCCAGCCAGTTCGGCGCGCCCGGAACTCGGCTGCAACAATCCGCAGAGCATGCGAATCACCGTCGACTTCCCCTACCCATTGGGCCCGAGAAAACCAAAAATCTCCCCCGCGTCGATTTCGAAGCTGACGTTATCGACGGCCGTGAGGGCGCCAAATTTTTTGCCCAGCCCGTCAGCTTTGATGACAGCGCTCAACCTCTCCTCACTCCTTACCCCTAACCCCTTACCGTATTTGAATCGTCACATCCGCGCTCATCCCCGGCCTGAGCACATGATCGGGATCGTCGAGCACCACTTCGGTCTGAAACACTTGTAGCGCACGCTCTTCCTGGGTTTGCACGTTGCGTGGGGTAAACTCGCCTTGACGATGCACGCGGCGCACCACGCCGGCGAAGTTCTTGCCAGGAAACGAGTCGACACGCACGGCGACTTTCAGTCCCGGTTGGACAAAACCCAAGCGCGCTTCGGGAAGATAGGCGCGCACCCATAAACTACCGGTGCACAGCAAAGTCGCCACCGGTTTGCCGGCGCCGACCAGATCGCCCGGTTCGAGATCGAGGGTTTCGACCAGCGCGTCCACCGGCGCTTTGATCACGGTCTCTTCCAATTGTGTTTGCATGACATCGACCCGTGCCCGCGCCGCTTCCATGGCCGACTTGGTCTGGGCGATTTCCTCTTTGCGAAAGCCGCTGCGAATCTGGCGCCGCTTGGCATCCGCCTCGGCCAAGCGCTGGCGCGCCCGCTCCACTTCTTCCTTGCGCGTGCCGGCGAGCAGCAGATCGTAACGTTCCCGCGCCGCTTTGGTTTTCTGCGCCGCTTCGTCCGCTTTCGCTAGGGCGTCGTCGTATTCCTGTTTAGCGATGAGTTCGCGCTTCGCCAGTCCTTCCATCCGCTGCGAGAATTTTCCGGCGTTTTCCGCCTGGGCCTTGGCGGCTTGCCACTCGGCGGCGCTCTGCGCGATTTCTTCCTAGCGCGGCCCGGAAATCAATTGATCCAATTCAGCTTGGGCTTGCTTCGCCGCCGCCTCGGCTTGTTCGATCTCTTCCGAGCGCGATCCGGCGGTCATCAGAGCGTACTTCGCCTGGGCTTGGCGCAACTCAGCTTGCGCCTGAGCCAACGCCGCGTTCATCTCGTTGGGCTCCAACAGTACCAGGCTCTCGCCGCCTTTGACGGTTTGCCCTTCTTTGGCGACCACCTTCAACACCCGGCCGCCGATTTTCGAGCCGACATGAATGTCGTCCGCCTCGATGACGCCGGAGATGACGATAGCCGAGGCTGTGCCGTTGAAATGCCAAACGCCGTAGGCGACGGCGCTGACGACGACCACCACGAATGTGTAGAGATAAAATCTTTTCATGCCGCGAAGCGCGCCTGGCGGTTTAGAAAGCTTTGTATTCCTTATCTTCCCGGCTTTCAGTTTCCAGTTGAATGGTCGTGTGCTCGATATTGAAACGTTCTTTCATAGCGTCCTCGATGCCGTTCAACACCTGATGAAAGTCGCCGCCATTTTCGACCACCGCGTGGGCGCTCAGCGTGTAGATGTCGGATGTCACCGCCCAAACGTGCAAATCGTGCACCTTGGCGACGCCGTCCACCGACTCGATGGTGCGGCGCACGTCTGCCAGCTCGATGCCTTTGGGCACGGTCTGCATCAACACGTTCACCGAATCCTTGACCAAGCTCCAGGAGGAAAACAGAATCAGCGCGCCGATAAACACGCTGATCAACGGATCGGCGAGATACCAGCCGGTGGTCAGCATGACCACGCCGGCGGCGATGGCGCCCACCGAGCCGATCGCATCGCTCACCACGTGCAAGAATGCGCCGCGCATATTCAAATTATGGTGGTGGCCGGAGTGCAGAATCGCCGCCGCGGCAAGATTGACCGCCAAGCCCAAGACCGCGACGACGATCATGCCGAAGCTTTCGACATGCGGCGGCGCGGAAATTCGGTTGTAGGCCGCCGCGAAAATCACGCCGACGATGAACCACAGGGTCAAGCCATTGAACAAGGCGGCGAGAATTTCGACGCGGTGAAAACCGAAGGTGCTGTG
Organism: Deltaproteobacteria bacterium; assembly: GCA_009692615.1. Taxonomy (NCBI): domain Bacteria; kingdom Pseudomonadati; phylum Myxococcota; class Myxococcia; species Deltaproteobacteria bacterium. The sequence goes on from SHYW01000017.1 coordinate 48,238, forward strand.
ATGGGTCGCCGGCCGCTTGGCCATGCGAAAGGCGAACAAGCTCAAAGCCAAAGCGCCGACATCGGAAAGCATATGGCCGGCGTCGGACAACAACGCCAGACTGTTGGTCATGAAGCCGGCGATCAGCTCGGCGAAAAAATATACCGCGCTGATGATCAAAGCCCATTTGAGCCGTTGGGTTTCGGAGTGTCGTGCCATAGTCGTTAGCGTCTCGACTAAGTTACTCTGAGTAAGAAAGCCGCTCAAGAGGCGCGCGACAATTGACAACAGTTCGGAATCTCTCGCGCCAAGAACGCCAAGGTCGCGAAGAACAGAAAGACATAATTCCGAACTTGGCGCCTTGGCGCCTTTGCGGGAGGAACGTCCGAATCCGAACAGCTCTGACCTACGAAACCCACTCAAGCAGCGCTAATTCTTCGCCTCAGGCTTGAGCAGGAGAAAATACAATCGCCCCGGCCGATTCATATAACCTGCCAAGGCGCCGGCTTGATCGCCGCTGCCGAAATAAATATCGGCGCGCTGCAAGCCGCGGATCGCCCCGCCGGTGTCTTGATTGAGCGCCCAGCGCGTTACCGGCCGCCAGCCCGCTAGTTCGCCGGCAGGGCCGATGATGGGAATCGAAGTCTGCATCAGCGCCAACGCGCCCTTGGGAAATAGCCGGGAGTCGAGCGCGATACTGCGCGCCGCCGTCAACGTAACTTCGAGACTGCCGAGAGGTCCATTGTCGACGGCGCGAAAAAACACATAGCTTTCATTGTAAGCGAAAATGTTATCGCGCTCATCTGGGTGGTCGGCCAAATAACGGCGCAGCCGCTGCATCGACATTTCTTCTTTAGGAATTTTACCGTCGTCGATGAGCAGCCGGCCGATGCTGCGATAGGGCCGGCCGTTTTGCCCGGCGTAGCCGACGCTCAATCGGCCGCCGTCGGGCAGACTGATAATTCCCGAGCCTTGAATATGGAGAAAAAAAACCTCGACGGGATCTTTGGCCCAAGCGATTTCCAAACCGCGCCCTTTGAGCGCGCCGCTTTCGTCGATCTCTCGGCGCGAATAGAATGATGCCGGCGCAGCGCCGTTACCGTTTTGCCCCGCCGCGAGTTCAGCGGGCATGCCATAAATTGGATTGCGATATTCGTCGCTCGGCGTCAGACTGCCGGCAATCACCGGCTGATAGTAACCCGTGAACAAGACATCGCGGGAATCGGCGCTGGCGCTCGACGCCACTAGCTCGAAGCGCGCGTCAAGCTCAAGGGCGATACAAGCAGGACAATTGCCAGAGCCCAACAGCCGCTCGAAGGCCGTCAGGGAGTCGGCAATTTCCGCCGCGGTGAATCGGCGCGGCTGCTCGCCAACCACGCGGTCCGGCGGCAGCTTGCGGAAATAAGCCAAGCTCTGGCCGATCGCCGCGCGCAACGATGCGACATCGAGGTCGTCGGTGACGAAACTCGATGGCGCCGGCGGCTTGGCGGTAAACAACGGCGCACAGCTAGAAAGAAAAAATAGAATAAAGAGCAAACGGCAATTTGCCCGAGACTTGAACGCGAGAAACATTTGGGTGAGAGTTAGCAACTGTGAATCATCGCGAGATCAGAGCCGAAGTCGCGCGCGTGATGGAATCCTTACCGCGCCAGTTTCGCGCCCAACTGCAAAATCTTGAAATCGTCGTTGAAGAATGGCCGTCCGATCAATTGTTACGCTCCGAAGGTCTCGACCCAGACCAAGACACGCTCTACGGCCTCTATGAAGGTGTGCCGCTACCCGAACGCTCGCTGCTCGACCCGCCCATGCTCCCGGATAAGATCACCATATTCGCCGGCCCGTTGTTGGAAGACTTCCCCGACGCCGAGGATCTGCGCGAAGAAATCCGCCTCACGGTGATCCACGAAATCGCCCACTACTTCGGCATGGACGACGACGAGATCGAGGATTTGGGATACTAATCCTAGTTTTTAGTTCTTAGTTTTGACTCTTGAGTCCCAAACTAAACACTAAAAACTCAACACTCAAAACTGCCTAGTCTCTGATATCCTGCAAAAACCACTCGGTCGGCAACACGCGTCCCACTTTAGCCGCCTTGGCCAGCTCGACCACTTTGCCGGCACAGGCGGCGAATTGGAGTCCCTGGGTGCCGGCATTGATAAAGAACGTCACCTGCTTGTCATTAACGCGTCCGGGAACTTTTCCTGAGCGCACATCCATGAAGTACTTGAAGTAGTCGCCTTTGTAATTATCCACCGTGGGATTGGGAATGCGCGCGCGCTCTTCGGGTTGACCGGCGATGTAGCCAACGTTGCCGTGCAAGCGCACCATGCCCTCGTCCATCGCTTCAATGGTGTTTTTGCCGAGCTTCACCGAGAGATCGCATTGCTTAATCACTTTGGGGCCGACCTCGCAGGCGCGCACGCAGGTGATATGCGCGCCCGGCTTCAACCATTCCGGGTTGTCGAAAACAATTTGCGTGGCATCGGTGCAGGTCGCGACGATGTCCGACTCGCGCACGACTTTTTCCGGGGCATCGACGGCGACCACTTCAATGTCGAGCTTGCCGGTCATTTCTTGAGCGAAGCGCTCGCGGTTGGCTTTGGTCGGGCTGTAGACTTTAACTTTTTTCAATTTGCGCACTTCGTAAAACGCTTCCAAATAGCTCCGCGCCATGCCGCCGGAACCGAAGATGCCGACATCGCAGGCGTCCTCGCGCGATAAATATTTAACACCCAAACCAGCGCAGCCGCCGACGCGCATATGCTGGAGCAAGCCGTCGTTGATCATCGCCAGCGGCTCGCCGTTGCGCACGCTGAAGACCATCACCAAGCCGCACCAAGTGCCTGGCTCCACACAATACTTTTCTTCAGTCTCGCCATTGGGCCAGTAAACTACATCGGATTTCATGCGGATCGCGAACACGCCGATCTTGCGGCTCGCCCCTTCCATGGTGCCCCAGCGGTAGTAGCCATCGGGCCGCTCGCAGGGCATCCACAGATCTAAACGCGGCCGATACACCGCGTCGCCAATCATCAGATCGTCGTAACCGTCTTCCAACGCGGCGAGACAATCTTTCATCGAGAAAAGTTTTTCGACTTCTTGGTTGTTGATCAGTAACATGGAGCCCTCCTACCCACGGCTTACAATAATTATATGCTTTTGCAAAGCCAAGGCCGCCGCAATTGATTTGACATTATTCCCCGGTTGTTAGAATGATAGGCGCAATTTCGCACAGGGAGGGAGCAGACTTTGAAAATTTTGCGATTCAACGACGACCGCATCGGCGTCATCAAAGACGGCAACATGGTGGTGGACGTGAGCGACACCATTAGCGCGCGCAAGGCCAAGGGACCGCAGCGCGTGATGGAAGAAATCATCGAGGGCTGGCGCAAATACAAAAAGCGCTTCGACAAAATCTTGGCCGAGCAGAGCGGCGTGCCGCTCGACACGGTCCAATTAAAAAGCCCCTTCGCCCGTCCCGGCAAATTTCTCGCTGCGTTCAGCAACTACATCGACCGGCCGGAACGCACCGCGGACAATTTTCCCAACGAGTATTTTTATAAATCTCCCGACCTGGTCGGCCCCGGCGAGTCCGTCAATCTCCGTGACATTCCAGCATGCGTGGTTTACCAGCCCGAAGCGGAGTTCGCCTTTATCATGGGCAAGACCGCCGAGAACGTGCCGGAGAACAAAGCTTTGGATTACGTCTTCGGTTACGTGCCGATCTTCGACATCTCGACCCGCGGCTTACTCCGGCGCACTCAATTCGTCGGCAAAGGCCAAGGCTCGCACGGCTGCTGCGGCCCGTGGATCATCACCAAGGATGAAATCCCCGATCCCCATAACGTGGTAGTGAAATCTTGGACCAACGGCGAACCGCGGCAGAACTACAACACCAAAGCGATGGCGCACAAGTTGCCCAATCAAATCGCCTGGCTAAGCAAATTTCTCACCCTCAGCCCAGGCGACATCGTCGCCACCGGAACTTTTCACGAAGGTCTCATGCCGGTGAATCCCGGCGACGTGATCGAAATCGAATTTGAAAACATGGGCCGCGCCAAGTTCAACGTCAAAGGTAACACGCCGCGCAAAGACGTACCGTGGCTGCCCGGCAAGAACCAGCCGACACCGCCTCCCGGCGGCGGCATGCACGTGGTCTAGAAGAATGGAGTGTTGGAGTATTGGAATAATGGAGTGTTGGGTTCTCCGAAAACCCATTACTCCAACACTCCACTACTCCATCACTCCAGTTCCCTTCCTCGCATCATCCCCCGCTGCCACGGCAGCAATAAGCGAATTAACCAATTGAACAGCTGATTGAGCGCGTAACCGAGCAGCGCCAGCGCCAACATGCCGGCGTACATTTGCGCCACTCGGAAGCGGCGCTGGGCGTCGAGCACGAAATAGCCGATGCCGTCGGTGCTGCCAACCATCTCCGAGATCACCACCAGAATCAGCATGATCGGCAAGCTGACGCGCAGACCGGTTATGATCTGCGGCGAACAGGCCGGCAATATCACTTGCCAGATAATTTTTCGCCGAGAAAGTCCAAACGTCCGCGCGGTATTGAGCAAAACTCCATCGAGATGGCGCACGCCGTCAAGCGTGTTGAGCAGAATCGGCCAGGCGCAGGAGAAAAAGATCACGAAGATTTTCATCTCGTCGCCCAAGCCGAAAAACAGCAGCGCGACGGGGATCATCACCGGCGGCGGCACCGGGCGGAGCATCTCGACGATCACGGCGAATAAACGATAGACCGTCGGCGCCAAACCCATGAAAATTCCCAAGGGAATAAACACCGCGGCGGCGAGGAAATAACCGGCGGCGGCGCGCTTCATGCTGACGAGAATTTGTTGCGGAATTTGTCCTGAGAGAGTCAATTCGGAAAAAATTCCGAGAATCTTACCGAGCGGCGGCACGATCAGCGGATTGAGCCATTCCAACTGCGCGGCCCCTTCCCAAAGCGCAAACAGGCCCAAGAGAAATAACCAGCCATGCCATTTTGCCGAACGCATTCTAAGTCGACTCCCGCGTGCGCATGCCGTGGCGCCAGCGCAGCGCCCGCGCTTCCCCGAGCAGGAACAGCCGATTGAGCAGATAACCGAGCAGCGCGACCAACACGATGCCGCCATACATGTTGGCGCTGTTCATCGCCCGCTCTTCATCGAGTATGAAAAAACCCAAGCCCTTGCTGCCGGCGATCATCTCCGCGGTGGTGACCAAAATCAGCGCGATCGATAAGCCGATGCGCAAACCGGTGACGATGTAGGGCGCCGCGCCAGGCAAAATAATTTGCCGCAGAATTTGCCGGCGCTTGAGGCCGAAAGTTCGGCCGGTGTCGATCAACGTCGGCTCGACCCGGCGCACGCCGTCGATGGTGTTGATCAAGATCGGCCACAGCGTGGCGTAAACCGTCACCGCGACAATCATCGCATCGCCGATACCGAGCAACAAGATCGCCACCGGAATGATCGCCACCGACGGCATGGGCCGCAGGAACTCGATGACCGTCTCAAACAACCCGTGCAAAAATTTTATATAACCGAGAACCACACCGAGCGTCACGGCGAGCGCCGCCGAAAGCAAATAGCCTTCGAGAAATCGGCCGACAGTCACACCGAGATGCCGCGCCACCGGTCCGGCGCTCAAAGCCTGGCCGAGAGCGGAAAAAATTTGACTGACCGGCGGAAAATAAAGTTGCAGCTTGGGCGTGCTGCGCGCAGCCAATTCCCACAACAGCAATAACGCCGCGAAGGCGAGCCAGCCCAGCCAATTGAATTTCCGCCAAGCGATCATAGTGACGCTGCGTTGCCAATCTGGCGATAAATCTCGTTGCGCAGTTCCATGAAGCGCGCTTGGGCGCGAGTCGTCACTTGATCGCGCGGGCGAGTAAAATCGATTTTCAATTCCTGGACGATCTCCGACGGCCGCCGGCTCAGCACCCAGATGCGATCGGAGAGGTAAATCGCCTCTTCGATGTCGTGAGTAATAAACAGTATCGTGGTTTTCAACTCCGCCCAGATTCTTAGCAGCGTGTCTTCCAGCTCCAAACGTGTCAGGGCATCGAGCGAACCGAACGGTTCGTCCATCAGCAGGACTTCGGGACGGTAAGCCAATGCGCGGGCAATGGCGACGCGCTGCTGCATGCCTCCGGAAAGTTCCCAAGGATAGTGTTTTTCAAAACCCTTGAGTCCTACTAGGTCGATCAAAGTGCGCGCTTTCTTTTCGGCATCAGGAGAACGATCGCCGCGGGCATCCAAACCGAAGCGCACGTTGCCGAGCACCGAGCGCCAAGCGAACAGCGACTTGTTGTATTCCTGAAACACTAAAACCAAATTCGCCGGCGGCCCGCTGACTTCTTTGCCGTTGACGATCACGCGGCCGGAGCTCGGCACGAGCAATCCAGCGATGGTCATCAACAGGGTTGTCTTGCCGCAACCGGAGGGTCCGACGAAAGAAACAAACTCGCCGGCTTCGACTTGGCAAGTGATGTTGCCGATGGCGACGGTCGTCTCGCCGCCGGCTTGGCGATAACTCTTAGAAAGATTTTGGATATCGAGAATGGACACGGGCGGGTGGAAGAATGGAGTGATGGAATATTGGAGTATTGGGCTTGTCCGAACCCATTACTCCATCATTCCATTACTCCAACACTCCAATTATTTTTCAGGATTTCCTCGCCAGATCGCTGACCACGTCTTTGGCTTTGAGCGGACGGGAAATCATTTTGTACTTGTAGGTCAGATCCATCGTCACTTGGACATCTTTCTCGGTGATGCCTTTTTCAAAATAGGGCAAGCCGATCTTGCCGGCGAAATCAGGATTGAGCCCAGCCCACTTGATCATCGCGCCACGGCCGCCCTCTTTGTCGGCGTGAATCGCGTCGACGCCTTTGTTGATAGCGCGCACAAATGCCTGACTGACTTCTTTGTTTTTCTGAATCCATTTTTCCGAGGCGAACCAGCTGGCGACCAAAAATCTCGGCAGCACATCGCCCCAGGGATTCGACAGCACTCTGGTCTCCGGCCGGCGCGCGGCAACCGCGGCGAAGGGCTCATGCACGCTGATGGCGTCGACTTTGCCGGCGATCAAAGCCGGCTCCATCTGCGGAAAAGGAATCTCTACGAACTTTATTTTGCTCGATGTCCCGCCGTTCTTGTCGACCCAAGCGAGCGCCATCAGATGTACGATGTTGTTGAGCGTGTTGACCGCCACGGTTTTGCCTTCGAGATCTTTCGCGCTCTTGATCGGCGAATCCTTGCCGACCACGATGGCGTGGGTTTCATTGGCACCGCGCACGTTGGTCGCGCCGCCGGCGATCAGTTTAAAATCGAACCCTTCCACGTGCGCCTGATAAAGCGAAATTACGTTGGTCCAGCCGAACTGCAAATCGCCCGAGGTCACGCCCTGAACGATCACCGCGCCGCCGGCCATGGGCACGGTTTCCAGCTCGATCCCCTCGGCCTTGAAGAAACCTTTTTCCATCGCCATGAACATCGCCGCGTTATCGACGATTTTCATGTAGCCGAGCTTGCCCTTCGATTGCGCTTGCGCCCAACTGACTTCGCGCGTGAGCGATAAACCGGCGACGCCGACAGTCACCTTGGTGAGAAAAGTACGCCGCGAGATTTTCATAGTTCTCCTCCGATGCGTGAATCATGCAGTGAAAATAAATTTGCGCCAACGCTAGCGGCTTCGCGCTGAGTCGTCAAGGGCAATTTTAATGCGATGGAAAATTCGCATTACTCCGGCGGCCAGCCGACCACACTGATCTGCCGGCCGGTCTCGCTGCCGGCGCCGCGGTAGGAATAGAAATCCTCCGCAGCATCGGCAAGCTAGGCGAAGTGCCAGAGGGGCGGTCTCTGTCTCTAACTCTATCTCGACCTCTCACCCGTTCTTCCGGGCGCCGTTTATTTTTGTCGGGGAAGGAAAGTGAAGTTTGTTTTGTAGAGTTGTGACGTTCGCGACTGGTTAGGGGCTAGACGCGCTGCGCGGCCTTGCTTTGTTCGCACTCACTAGTCGTTGGTTGACAATCCGCCAAAAAGTGACCACGGCCTTGGGTTTGGCATCAAAGAAATCCTGAAAAAATCCCACGGAATTGAGCGGCTGCGGGTAGGCGTAAGACTCCCCCTCTTCGCCCTTTTCGGTGACCCAGTCGTGAGGCTTAGACGAGTCGATAATCTGAAAGAGGCGCGAAGGATAGAGATACGGACGGCCTTGATCGTTCAAAATACGGTAATCGTCGGCCTCGATTCCGATCACGACATACGATAGACCTGCGGTGAGATCCGGATATCGTGCGTTTTTACGTCGGAGCTTAACAATCATCGAGAGCGTATCTCCTTTCGTTTCACTTCCACTCGGCCAATGCCAGGATGTTCATACCAGTGATATTCGAACTGATGAACGCCCAACCCAAAGCGAGGACTGCTCTTCTTGACCCAGGTCGACGCTTTGCCACCATAAGTCTCGACCAGGCGTCGAACATCACGAATGCGTCGGCCTTTGGCAATGACCCGTGACTGGGCAAGAAACCGAGACGTTAGTTGAGCAATGGTATGTGCCCTTTCTCGATCGCCAAGGTTGCTCTCGGCGATTTACGTCGGCCATGTTTGCAATTTTAGCACGGGAGCAAATTCGTCGCGGGCAACGGGGTGGCGTGCATACCCTTCGCGGTGACGGCGAACTTTTTCCACCGCCGCCCGCCGTTTGAGCCAAAGCTCAAGAGCTTCGCTAACCACCTCGGAACGATCTTTGTGGGCGGACTTGCTAGCGACCTCGACAGCGCGCAGGAGCCGCTGATCGAGACGGAGTGAAACAGTCTTTGTCATGACGGAGATGATACGAACGACAATTGAGGTTGTCAACGACAAGAAATAGCGGCTCGCGCATGGAAAGCAACAACGACCGACTCTACGGCAAATAACCTAAGCGCCCTGAACAGGGTCAACGGCGCGAGGAATTTCTACCACCACGATCAAGGAGAATGCGAACTACGCCGGCAGCCAGCCAACCACGCCGATCTGCCGGCCGGTCTCGCCGCCGGCGCCGCGGTAGGAATAAAAATCCTCGGCGGCGCAGCGTGTGCATGGGCCGACTTGAAACAGTTGCTTGCCCGGCACGCCGGCTTCGCGCAGAATATCGCGATTGAGCCGGCTTAGGTTGATATGCGGTTTGCCATCCTTGACGGCGATGCTCGGAGTCGTCAGCGATCCCCATTTTTTCATCAGCGGCTGGGCGACATCGTCGTTGACTTCATAACAGCACACGCCGATGGATGGACCGAGGGCTACTTCCAACTCGCTCGCATCGACGTTATGTCGATCCTGGAATAGGCGCACGGCCTTCTCGGCGATCCCGGCGAGCGTGCCGCGCCAACCGGCGTGCACCGCGGCGACCAACTTTTGCTTGGGCGCGATGAATAAAATCGGTACGCAGTCGGCGGTCAGCACACCCAAGTAAACGCCATTCTCGGCGGTCACCATGCCGTCGGCTTCGCCGGCCTCTTTCATTTTCTTGTCGGTGATCTCAAGAATGTTGTCGCCATGAACTTGCTGCATGGTGACGACCTTGCCGTCGTGAATGCCCACCGCCAGCTTCATATCGCAGACATTTTGGCTGACGATTTTATTGTCGTCGCCGACGCGGTAAGAGACGTTGAGACCGGCGTAGCGGCCGACGCTTTTGCCGCCGCGCCGGCCCATGAAGCCGTGCAGCAGCCCCGGATAGTTCTGCCATTGGGGAACTTCTAGTCGATTCATTTCCATGGCGCTGAATTATGCTGAGTTCGGCGCCGCCGTGCAAGAGTTGTGAATAGCAAAATTGTCGATCAACGGGATCGGTTGATCTGTCGTGGCAACGTCAATATGTCATGTTAACAGCAACGCGATTATGTCAGGGTAGTGCGTTGGGTTGAGGTCGTAAGTTAGAAACCTGGCCATAGCGGAACCCCACCTTGTTGGAGTTGGTTCGATATAGGCCAAGTGTGTGCGT
>SHYW01000018.1 GCA_009692615.1 Deltaproteobacteria bacterium
GCGGCCTCAACCACGGTGATCTCGCTGCGATATACTCGTTGAATTACGTCTAGTCGTTTCTCGTCTTTCATTGTCAGGGTTGTCATCCTTCCACCCTGACATAATTACGTTGCCGTTAACCCCTGACATAATCACTTTGCTACAACATCACGCTCTCCCTGCGCTTGACCGCCGTCCCCAAACCGGCATAAGCTGGCGGCAAATCTTAAAAGCGAGGTGACCCATGGCACAGGAGACCAAAGAGTTCAGACACAAAACCGTCGAGTTCGAGGGGCCAAAGAAAACTTGGCATGTTTGCAACAGTGACCTGATGAAGGTTCAAGTCCAGGTGGTGAAAGGCGGCGGGGAGAATAATCTGCACACTCACACCGGTGAAGACGCCTTCTGGTACGTTGTCAGCGGCGCCATCAGATTTTACGGCGAAGGCGACAAGGTCCTCGGCGAATATCAAAAGGGCGAAGGCCTGTTGGTGCCGCGCGGCTTCAAATACTGGTTCGAAAGCGCCTCGAGCGAAACTCTGGAAGTTCTCCGCGTCACCGCCAAGGACCAAAACGTCGACAACAAGCGCGTCGACCTGTCACCGCAAAAAGATTGGATGATCCAACAGAACACCTTCGGCGCGCGCACCTAGCCGGCCGCTTGCTGAAATCGATATGTAGGGGGCGGTCGCGCGCCCCCTATTATTTACCGCTCTCCAACTCCTTCAACGCCTGACGCGCTAGCGAGAAATCCCGCACTTCATCGATGGGCCGTTTCTTATCGCCCAGTTTGACCATCAGCGCGTCCAGTTCGGCGTCCGTCATCAAACCGTCCCGGCTCAGTCCTTTTAGTTCGTAGTCGTAGGAATGGGCCGCCACTTCGGGCGACTGGGGTAGCCATTGCAACAGCGCTTGAATGGTCTCGTGGCGGTTTTCGAGAATGTAATGCTGGGCGCGTAGGAGCGCGCGCAAAGTCTTACGCACCACCAGCGAGTTTTCGCGAAGAAATTTTTCCGGCGTAAACACGCCGGCACCGGGCACGCCGACTTCCGGCGGACCGGCGAGGGTGGAGAACCCTTTTTGGCGCAGCATCAGATCATGGGGCGTGGCCACCGCCACGACATCGATGATGCCGCCGACCATCGCCTGATAACGCATCGACGCGTCGCCGATGACGATGGGCTGCACGGCGGCGGGATTGAAGCCTTTGGCGAGCATCAACTCGTCCGCCACCAAGTGATCCGAGCCGCGCAGCGTGGCGACGCCGAGCCGCTTGCCTTTGAGCTGTTGAATGTCTTTGATATCCGGCCGCGCGATCAGAAAATACGGCCCCTTCTTTTGGTGCACCATCACCAACTTGATCGGGAAGCCCTGCATCATGCCGCGAAAAGTACTGGTGAACGCGTCGGCGTAAGTTACGTCGCCGTTGATGATCGCGGTGGCGCTCAGGCGCGGATTCATCTGGATCATCTCGACTTCCAACCCTTCGGCTTTGAAATACCCCCGTGATTGCGCAATATGCTTCGGCGTGACGATGTTGCTGCGGCTGGCGTACGCGAAGCGAATTTTCTGCGGCGCTTCCGCCGCTCGGGCCGGTATAACCGAGCTGGACATCGCGCCGATCAGGATCGCGCTTAACAACCGCAATAATTTACTGGCCATGGAATTCCCTCCCAATCAATTGGCTTTGCGCTTCCTTCCTAACATAAGCCGCCAGGAAATAGGTAGCGAAACTCCCTATGTGATCGCCATCCCTAGCGCAAGGCCGGATTTTTTATTATATCTACCTAAACTTTTTCTCAGGAGGGTTGCCAATGCATCTTCGTACCATCCGTCTTGTTTGCTTATTTGTACTCATGACAATTTTCCCGGCAAACACCGCCGTTCGCGGCGCCGAGCTGATACCGTTGCGGGCGACTTATGCGTCCATCGGCGGTGCCTTCGCGCCGCTGTGGATCGCCCAGGATAAAGGGGTCTTTAACAAATACGGCTTAGCCGTCGATCTCAAGTATATGCTCTCGGCCACCGGCACCCAGGCGCTCTTGTCCGGCAGCGCCGACATCGTCAACCCGGCGACGGAATTGATCGAAGCCGGCCTCGGCGGCGCGCGGGTCGCTTTCATTATTGGCATTCTCAACCGCGCGGTATTGTCGATCTATAGCAAACCGGAATTCAAACAATTGTCGGATTTAAAAGGTAAGACTCTCGGAGTCACGCTGCCTGGCTCGACCACCGATCTAGCGGCGCGGATGCTGCTCCAACAGGCTGGCTTGGTCCCTGGCAAAGATGTGCTGATTACCCATTTGCAAGGTATGCCCGACATGATCACCGCATTAAGCCAAGGCCGCATCGACGCCGGCATCGTTTCGGCGCCGACGACGTTGAAGGCCAAGCAAGCCGGACTCAAGGAACTAGTCGACATCACGGCACGCAACATATCGATGATCCACGCCGGTCTCGCGACCACCCGCGACTTCATCAAGAGTAACCCGGATAAAGTGCGCCGGTACGTGCAAGCGTACATCGAAGCGACCAAGATCGCCCTCACCGACCCGGAAACCACCAAGCAAGTGATCGGCAAATGGACCAAGACTGAAAACAAAGAGGACCTCGACGAAACCTACAACACCTATGCGAAAGCGTGGGAGCAGGCGCCCTACGTCTCAACTTCAGCGATGCAGGCGGTGCTCAACTACGCGATCAACCCCGCCGCCAAAACCGCCAAACCGGAGCAGTTCATCGACAACTCGTTTGTCGCCGAGTTGGAAAAATCCGGTTTCATCAAGGAACTGTATAAGTAGAGGGAAAAGACTCTCTCACCACGGAGGACACGGAGCACACGGAGGAAAGAAATATCGTTTTCCGAACTCCGTGCCCTCCGTGTCCTCCGTGGTAAGTTAATTCCTCCACGACAAGCAGGCTGCCCCCTTGGACTTCGGCTTCACCCCAGCACAGCAAGCGCTCATCGAGCGCGTCAGCGCCTTGGCCAAGGAGCGCATGGCGCCACGGGCGGCACAGTACGACGCCGACTTCGCCATGCCGGCGGATGATCTCCTCGACATCCACCGCGAAGGCTGGCTGCTCGCCAACCTCGATAAAAAACGCGGTGGCTTGGGCTTCGGACTTTACGGCGACGATCCGCTGAGCTTCTTTCTCATCGACGAGCATCTTGCTTACGGCAATCCATCCACGGCGCACTGCTTTCAAGTGCACAACAACGGCCTGATGATGATCGACGCCATGGCCAGCGACGAGCAAATTCAAAAGTGGATCGAACCGACGATAAACCGCGGCGCCTTACTCCCCGGCGCCGGCGCCGAACCCTTGGGCGTGCCTCCAACAGCGGCGAAAAAAGTCGCCGGCGGTTATCTGCTCAGCGGCACCAAACATTACGCCACCAATGCAAGCATGGCGGAATGGCTCTGGATCGGCCGCATCGCGTCCGACTTCCATCCCAAGCCGATCATGTGCATGCTCCACAAAGACACGCCTGGTTTAACCATCGACACAGAAGCCTGGCGTCCCACCGGCATGCGCGCCTGCGTCAGCCCATGGCTGTACTTGAAAGATTGTTTCGTGCCGGAAGAAAACCTGCTCGGCCGTCCGGGGCAATTTCTCGACGAGAACTGGATGGGGAAAATAAACTTCGCCTTCACTGCGAATTATTTGGGCTCGGCGCGCGCCATGTACGACTGGGCGCTGGCCTACATTCGCGAACGCGGCGGTGGTAAAGACTCTTATCGACAATTGCGCTTCGGCGAGTTGAAAGCCATGCTCGACGCCGCCCGGCTGACCCTCTACACCGCCGTGCGCATGTTCAAAAAAAATTCCAACGAAGCGATGATCGCCGCCCACCAAGCGAAATGGCTGGCCAAAGAAATGTTAGAAAAGATGATCTGGAGCACGGCTGAAATCTGCGGCTCGACAGCGCTGTTCGTCAAACATCCGCTGGAGCGTTTCTACCGCGACATGCATTTGCACATGATGCACGGCCGCCACGACATCGCCGCCCAGATCGTCGGCGCGTCGGAACTCGGCGAGCCGTTCGATACCAATCGGAATCACTAGCCGGCTGCTGAAAAACCTTTCGGAGGCCTTCGACAAGCTCAGGCCGAACGGAGAGGGAATTGAATTAGCTGAGAAAAATCCGTTCATGCTGAGCCTGTCGAAGCATGTTCCGCTTTTTTCAGCAGCCTGCTAGCGGAATGGGATCTCCTGTAGGGGGACCCTATGTGGTCGCCCGTCCGAGCGGGCGGACACGCAGGTCCTCCCCTACGTAAACGTGTCGTTGAAGCGAGATCGAACCACTACCGACGCCTTTCGGAAATCCAATCTTCACCGTCCGATCTCTTTCAGCGCCGCCCGCGCGAAGGAAAAATCTCTCACTTCGTCCAACGGCCGTTTCTTTTCGCCGATGCGCTCGATAATCGACTCGATCTCCGCGTCGGTCATGGTGCCGTCGCGATTCAGCGTCTTTAACTCGGCGTCATAGGAGTGTTCGGCGATGTCAATCGGTTGGGGCAGCCACTTGATCAGAGTTTGAATCGCGTCCTGGCGGTTTTCGACAATGTGATAGTGCGCCCGCAATAGCGCCTTGAGCGTGCGCCGGACAATCTGGGGATTCTCCTTGATCAAACGATCCGAGGTGAGCATGCCGGCGGAAGGAAGGCCGATTTCCGGCGGTCCGAGCAGCGCGTTGTAACCCATTTTGCGCAGCATTAGATCGTGCGGTGGCGCGACGCAGATCGCCTCCACCACGCCGCTGACTAGCGCCTGCATGCGCACCGGCCCATCGCCGATAGCGACGGCTTGTAACAGATTGGTGTTGAAGCCTTTGGCTTGGAGCATCTCTTCGGCGACCAATTGATCCGTGCCTTTGATCGTCGCCACGCCGATTTTTTTGCCTCGAAGCTGCTGCACGTCCTTGATCTCCGGCCGCACCATCACGTAGTAGGGCCCTTTCTTGATATGCACGAAGACCAGTTTCATTGGAAAACCCTGCAAGACGCCGCGAAACGTGCTGGTGAATGGTGTGGCGAAAGACACGTCGCCGTTGACCACGGCGGTGGCGCCGAGCCGCGGATTCATCTGAATGATCTCGACGTCCAAACCTTCGGCTTTGAAGAAACCTTTTTGCAGCGCCATATATTGCGGCAATGCCGAGCTGCTTCGGCTGGCGTAGGCGATACGCACTTTCGGCGGCGCTTCCGCGCTCAACGCCATTGTCGCGATGCCAAGGATGCCGGTCAGAATGAAAACGATCGCGCCCTGAGTTTGCATAGTAAATCCTTACTGAATCCCCATCTCTTTTTGCACTTCTCTCAACAAGGTGTAATCCACCAACCGCTCCGGCGGAAAGTCGACGTTCTTGCCCACCGCCGTGCCGAGGGTGTCGATCATATTGCGCAAGCCTTTGTCAGTGGCCAAACCGTTCTCGCTCATCGCCGGCAACAGCGAAGTATAAACTTTGTCCGCCACCGCTTCTTGGAGCTTGTAATCCTTAGCGATGAAGCGAACCGTATCAGCGCGGTTTTTCAAAGTGAACTGCAATCCGCGCAGGGTACCGCGCAGTAGCCGTTTAATCAGGTCGCGCTTGTTCTTCAACGTCGCATCGGAAACCGTAAAACCGCTCTGGGGAAATTCCAGAAAGTCGCCGGTGTAAGCCAGCACCCGCAAGCCCATCTGCTCGGCGTAAATGTTGAACGGCGGCGACAGCGTGGTCGCGTCCATGGAGCCGGCCTTCAAACCTTGCAAGCGCGTCGCCGTCGAGCCGGCGACGATGCGCTTGATATCTTTTTCCGGATCGAGCTTGCCGCTCTGGGCGTAAACTTTCATCGCCAAGTCGGTGTCGCTGCCGAAAGAGCTGATGCCGACGATCTTGCCGCGCAGATCCGCCGCGCTGCGAATCTCCGGCTTGGCGACGACGTAAAACGTCGGTTTCTTGAACAACCAGATCACCGTGCGCACCGGCACGTTCTGGCTGGCGATCACCCGCGACGCCGTGCCGACGCAGCCGCTCGCTTGCAGATCGCCGGTGAGCAACGCCGTCACCGCGACATCGCACTTGGTATTGAGCAATTTGACGTCGAGCCCGAGCTCGCGAAAAAAGCCCCGCTCAATGGCCAGATCGAAGTGAAAAAAATTTAGGCTCTTGCCCGGATTGCCGATGAAGACTTCCTGGCTCCGGCCCCACCCCGGAAGAGTAAGCATTACAAACAATGCAAGCAGGATTCCTTTAGTCATGCGCACCCCACCCTGGAGTGATGGAGTACTGGAGTGTTGGGGCCGGAAACCCATCACTCCACCACTCCATTACTCCATCACTCCAATCTTCAAAGCGCATAAAACGCGCGTGGGTTGTCGTAAAGAATTTTCTGCTTGAGCGGCGCCGGGATGTCGCTGCGCATGTTGATGGCGTTGACGAACTGATCTTCCCGCGACGGATCGCTGTGCGGATAGTCCGAACCGATGAGTAAATGATCGTCGCCCATGCATTTGGCGATGTAGGGAATATCTTCGTCGGCTTCGCAGGCGATGAACAGCCGGTACTCGCGAAACAATTCGGCGCTCGATGCGTATTTAAACTTGTCTTTTAGCAATCGGCGAATGATGTGCATCAAAAACGGCGCCCAGCCCGCCGCCGCTTCGATGAAACCGAAACGCAGACCGGGAAACTGTTCGGGAATTTTATTAGCGACCAAATCGCGAAAGGCCAACAGCGGCATCACCCGGGTGTGGCCGAAGGTGTGGTTGCGCGACAGATCGAACATCTCCAAGACTTGCCTGACGCCGCAGCCGGTGTGCACGCAGATCGATAGATTGTGTTTCTGCGCCTCTTCGTAAACTGGAAAGAGATAAGGATTTTCGAGAGTGTACTCGCCCTCGATGCCGCGAAAGAAAATCCCCACCGCGCCGTTCTGCTTGGCGAAACGGATTTCGTCCAGCGCCACGTTCATAGTCTGAAACGGCAACACCGCCACCCACGTCATACGCCCGTTCGACTGGGCACAGGCCTGGGCGAGGAAACGGTTGTAAGCGCGGCACAGCGCCACTTCCAGTTCTTTGTCCTTGGTATTATAAACCAAAAACAGCGTCGGATAGACGATCTGCAACGCCGTGTTGAGCTTATCCATATCCGCCAGCCGGCCTTTGATATCGGTCATCTCGCGGGTCGCCGGCGCCGAGTCCTTGCGGCCGACTTGGACCTGCTGTTCCGACGGCGTCACCAGCGCGAAGCTGCCCTTGCCCGCCGGCTTGGGATAGATCTCGCCGTCGATGAGCCAGAAAGCATTGCGATTGCCGTACCAAGTATCTTCCGGCACCGATAACATCACCGGCCGGCGCGGCTGCATCGCACGATCCATTAATGCCCACATCGCCGCGCCCTCTGAGATATGCGTGTCCGCGTCAATAATTCCCTGCATGGTTTACCTCCAGAACTTTAGCTCTTCAGGCTTCCTTTTGGCTCACCGCGGAGGCGCGGAGGGTTCGGAGTAAAGAGGTTTTGATTAAAAAACATTCCGAACTCTGTGAACTCTGTGCCTCTGTGGTGAATACTTCTTCACTGGAAACCCGGAAGGGGCACAACTTTTAACCGTCTCAACCCGTCTAAAACAGATCATGCTCAACCGATAAATAAAGAAACGCGCCATGATTGTCGGCCTTGCGGTTGAGCCCGATGGGCGAGGCCGCGCCGACGACGATTTGCAATTTCTCCTCATTGACGATCGCCGTGCGCAATCCCGGCGAAAGGATCGGTTTGAAAGCGCGCTCTGTGCGGCCGGCGTCGTTGAGCGTCTGCTCGAAGTTGCCTATCCATTCGAGCATCAAGTGAAAGCGCGAGAACAGCGCGTAAATGCCGCTGGCGCCGACATTGTAAGAGACTAATGAATGTTTCCCGGTCGGCCCATGCACATGCGGCAGCGCGGTCAAGCCGAAGTTGGCGTGGGTCGCGATTCTATCGGTCCATTTTTTGCTGAACGGCAGATTAACCTGGTAACCGACGACGTTGTTGCCGGTGCCGGTTTTGCGATCGCCGGTCGGTAGAATCAAACTCAAACGCGGCGCAATTGCCGGCTTGGCGTCGTCCTCCATGAGCAACTGGTAACGATAATTGAGCAAGATATCTCCCACTCCCGAAACCCGCTCGCCGCCGTCATGTAAATGATACGACGGAATCGTGTAGGAGAACTGATGATCCTGGGAAAAAATCGGCCACTCCTGCGTGAAGCTAAACGTCCATCCGGGCCGGCGCGAGTCGTGATTATACGTGAAACCGAAGATATGCTGAATCACTCCCAGCTCTTGGTTGTAAGCCTCTTCGATTAGAAAACTATTATCTTCGATCACGTCGATCGGTCTCTCCGCAGCCAACGACAAACCGCCCAATCCACACAGAGCCATCAGCAACAAGCCACCGATTAAGTTTTGCCCCATCAATCCTCCGCCACCGAGAAAGCTTTATTGAAAATAGCGCAAATCGATCAATTGTTGAACTGTGAGTGCCTTGGCTTTAGGATTTTCTTTGGCGACGCCTTCCAAGACGATCTCCATGCCTTTGAGCGTCGGCTTACCATCGTCGGGCGTGGCGCGCAGCGAGCCGTCATAAACCACTTCGCCCATGCGGTTGTCGGGAAGTTTGCTCAAAGCGACGATCTTTTTAACCGCTTCAGTGCGATGACTTTTGTAATAACGCAGCGACTCGATGTAGGCGCGCAGAAACGTCCGCACGGTTTGCGATTGGCTATCGAGATAATCGTCCCGCGCGACAAAATTCACATGGGGAAACTCGATGCCCTTTTCGATAAAATCGAGCAGCACGCCGTAGCCCATGGTCTGCGCCACCACCGCTTCTTCAGGACTAAGCACAGTCGCGGCGATGGCACCGCTCTTCATCGCCACCAGCCGCGCCTGGGAACCGCCGATTTGCAGGATCTGCACATCGTTCACCGGCAAGCCGAATTGATTCAGCGCCAAGCGCACGACATAGTCGGTGTTGCTGCCGAAGCGGCTGATGCCGATCTTTTTACCCTTGAGCTGCTCGGCGCCGCGAATGCCGCCGACGGCGACGAAGGTGTAAGGTAACAGATTGATCACGCCGCCGATGATTTTGATTTTCGCTCCCTGAAGAACCGCATTAGCCACCGGCGGCCCGCCGGTCATCAAAAGATCGAGGCTCTTGCCGATCAACGCTTGCAATGACAACGAGCCGCCGGGAATGAAAATCATTTCCAACGATAAATTGTGCTTCTTAAAAATCCCCACGTCTTGGCCCAAAGCAAGCGGCGCGACGCCGCCGAAACCGTTGAAGGCGATACGCACGGGCGTCGTCTGCGCCGAAGATTCGCAAACGCAAATCAGCAGCAACAACACGATGAAAATCGGCCGACGAAGCATTTTTCGTTATCCTAGTTCCACAACGAAATGCCCATGCGCAGCTTGCCATGCTCCAAATCGTCCAACGCTTCGTTGATCTGCTCGTAGCGATAGCTCTTGGTGATCAAATTTTTTAATTCGATGCGCCCCTGCTGGGCCATCTGAAATACTTCATCGACATCGTTGGCCTGGCGGCTCGATACGCCGGTGATGGTGATTTCTTTGGTAACGAAGTTGCCGCTGCTGATGGTAAACGGCCCGCTGCCCAAGCCGCCGATGATCGTCGCCGTGCCGCCCGGCCGGGTCGCCTGAATGATTTGATCGGAAGTTTTGCCGTTGCCGATCGCCTCGAAAGATTTATCGACGCCTCCAGCAGTGAGTTTGATCACCGCCTTGACCGGATCTTCGGCGCTGGCGTTGATCGTATGCGTCGCGCCGAAACTTTTCGCCGCGGCTAGCTTATCTTCGGCGATATCGACGGCGATGATCGGATAGGCGCCGAAGCATTTGAGGAATTGAATCGTATTGAGGCCGATGCCGCCGCAGCCGATCACCAGCGCCGATTCGTTGGGCTCCAACTTGCCGCGATGCTTCACCGCGTTGTACGCCGTGGTCACCCGGCAGCCGACCACGCTCGCCTCTTCCATCGAGATGCCATCGGGAATTTTAAAAATCATATACGCCGGCACCGAAACGTATTGAGCGAAGCCGCCGACGTTCCAACGGGTCACCACCGTGCCGTCTTTCTTTTTCAGATTGGGCGGCGCCGGCCGGCGTTCGCAGAGATTTTCATGGGCGGATAAGCAATAGCGGCACCGGCCGCATTTGTAGCGCATGCCGATGATCACCCGGTCGCCGACTTTGAAATCCTTACACTGCGCGCCAACTTGCTCGACCGTGCCCGCCACCTCGTGGCCGAGAATCGTCGGCGGCGTAAAGCGATTGCGCCCCTCGATGACTTTCAAATCGGTGTGGCACACGCCGCACGACACAACTTTGATCAACACGTCTTCATCGTGCACGTCCGGCATTTCCAGATCTTCGATCTTAAGCGGCTGGCGCGCTTCGTAGAGAATCGCAGCTTTCATGGGAGTTCCTTTCGCCACGGATAATGGAAAAGGCAACCCCAAGGGATTGCCCGAAGTAAAAAATGTTTTCTGTCTTACTTATGTCAGGCCAACGGTGACCGTCAAGGGAAACCGCAGGCGCCGAAAGCAAAGCCAAAGTTTTCGAACGGTCGATTAGGTCAAAGGCGTGATGAGAACGCTACCCCTTTCAACAACTCTGATTGTCAGCTCAGAGGCGTAGAGAAGAGACATGCCAACCAAGGGCACGAGATCGACCAGATCGACCGCGACCCGCCGCGGGCTGCCGTGCCAAATCACCGTAGCTTCATAGATATCGAACAAGGTCTCATTGCCGTCAGCCAACAGCGACCTGCCCCGGCGTCGCCATGGCAGTCTTAACGACGTAATAACCTGGGCGGGAAGAGTCAGTGAACCATCGAACCCCGTATCGATCACTGCGTGAATTTCTACTTCTTGACCGCTTGGCCCGCGCACATTTAGAACGATGACGGCTTCTCGGGCAGCAGTGACGATCCCCGTGATCATAGTTGCGGCGAGTGACCACGTGGACCGAAGCGCCGAACATAGCGAGAGCCAACACGCAGTAACCAAGTCTGTGCGTCGGGGTGTTTCGCTAGCAGGCGATCCGACGCGACCAGTTCGTCGCCGTCGATTTCGAAGGCTTCGGTTTGGATATCGATCGCAACAAACTTACCTTCATCCCCTGGCGAGAGCTGTGGCAAAACCATGCGCTGATAAATTTCATCGCCCCGCCTCGCGAACTCTTCCTTGCTAAAGAGCGGTTGTTGAGAACCCATATCATTCCTCCTTTTCGACCGTGCGGGTGGCAAACATGCTGAAATCATCGCACACAACGTAAGCTTCCGCTATTCTTCCCACAGATTGAGGCAGACAACTCCGCAGCGTGCAAAATCTTCCGTATTACGGGACACCATCTGAAGCTCATTGACCAAAGCGGTCGCGGCGATAAGACTATCGACGACTGGCAACGGCAACCCTCGCCGCTCCGACGCACCGGTGATCGTCCCCCAATGCGATGCAACGCGCGCGTCTATCGATAGCACGCGGCCAGTAAATCTTGCGGTCAGATCACGCCGAACCCAAGTCGTCAGTCTAGTCTTGCGAGCCGAAGCAGGCAGCTTTACGATCCCTTTTTCGAGTTCGCCAATCGTTAACGCACTCAGGTAAAGCGTCGATTCCTCCTGAGCGTCTATCCAGTTTACCACCTGACGGCGAGGACTTTTCTTTACCAACTCGGAAACCACGCAGGTGTCGAGCAGATAACTCACAGCCTAACCTTTCTACCGGTATCCCGGCTGCGTGTCAGATCAAGATCAACGCCGACGAGCGGTGATTTGCGAAAAAAATCGACCAGGCTTCCCTTCCGTGGGGCAAACATTCGGTAATCCTTCGTTGAAACAACAACCGCCGCATCCTCCCCATGCAACGTGATAACCTGCGGGCCTTCGCTTCGCGCCTTGCGAACGACTTCGGAGAAACGGTTCTTCGCGTCTTGCAACTGCCATTTCGCCGTCGACATGAGTCACCTCCCATTCTGGCTAGTCTGGCTATAATACCGATTCTTGGAGAACAACGAAAGGGCGCGCCAAGGATTCGCAGCTTTCCAGTTCCGAAACGGCTTGAACGATTTAAACTACTTGAACGGGATTCTGTTTTTTACCGCGAATACAATTCTTTAATGAACCCTTCCTTAGCCAACTGATCCAGCGGCGCCGGATCGTAAAAGCGGCGCGCGTCTACGCCTTTGGCCTTGGCATTGCGCTCGGCCAAGTCTTCCATCACCGCTTCCATTTCCGGCAGCGTGACCGTCGGGATGTTGCGGATGTAACCGAGCACGTAGCTTTTAAATGCGCTCATCAGCAACTTCGTATCCGTGTTGCGCGTGTACTTGCCGAGCACGCGCACGGTGAAGTCGGGATTGGCCTTGGCGTATTTGATTCCTTCCAAGGTTGCCTTGAGAAAGCGATTCAATGTCTGCGGCCGGTTGCGAATGAACGAATCGGTAGTCACTAGCGCCGTGCCGGGATAGCGAAATTTGACTTCCCCTAAATTCATCAACTCTCGGTATCCCAACTCTTTGGCCTTCTCCAAAGTCGGCGAGGAAATCAAGCCGCCTTTGATCACGCCCTGCTGCATGAATAGTAAAATCTCCGGCACACCGCCGGTTTGAATCATCTTGATGTCTTTGTTCGGATCGAGACCGAATTCGGCCACGGCTTTGCGCAAACCGAGATCGGTGAGCGAACCGAACCGGCTGACGCCGAAGGTCTTTCCCTTTAAATCTTGCGCCGTGGCGATATCCGGCGTGGTCACCAGGCTCATGGGAATCACATTGATCGTGGTCGCGATGGTAATCGCATCCGAGCCCGACAAGCGCGACAACGCCGCCGCCGCTCCCGAACCTTGCACGATATGGGCATCGCCGGAGAGCAACGTCGTAATCGCCTGGGCGCCGGCAACGTAAATGACGTTTACGTCGAGACCGTATTTTTTAAAAATCCCCGCTTCCTGCGGCACCCACGTGGTGATCGAAGTCGCTGCGATGGACGAGTAGCAGACGTTGAGCTTTTCCAGCTCGGCCGCCTGGGCGGCCCGAGCGATGCCGGCGCTCGAAACTGCCAGCGTGGGAAACAAGATAGCCACTAAAGCCAATATCTCGAAGCGTTTCATCGAAACCATCTTCCATTTCACGAACGTTCAAAGCCAAGAGGGCGGGTTTAAAACCCACCCCTACAATTCGGAAATCTTTTTTGCGCCCTTTGCGCTTTTTGCGGTTAATTCTCCGGTTCCGAATCTTTAGCTGCGGCTTTGCGCGCTCGCACGCAGTAATAGAGAACGCCCTCTACCAAGTCAAGGCGAACAATTTCACAACATTGAGTTGCCCTGTCGCCTATGATATTTCCGGTCGAGTCGAATTGGTTCCCGCACTACGAGCACATGAACGATCCAATCAAAACCGTCGGCGTCGTCGGCCTTGGCGTGATGGGCTTCGACATCGCCTTTCTCTACGCCATGAAAGGCTTTCGCACACTCGTCTATGACGCGGCGAAATCAATAATGGATTCGCTGACCGACCGGCGTGAGCAAACTATCGATCGTTTGCACAAACGCAACCGCATCGCGGACCGGGAGATCGACAATCTTCGCACACTGCTAATCCCGTCCAGCAGTCTCGTTGGACTAGTTAATGCCGATCTGATCACCGAAGCGGTTTCGGAAAACGCCAGAACCAAACTCGCCGTCTACAAAACGCTTCGCGATAGCGGCTTCAACGGGCTGCTCACGACCAACACGTCCTCGGTGACGCGCGCGACTTTATTGACTGACGAAAATGTCGACGGCAAAAAGTTTGCTTTGACGCATTTCTTCAATCCCGTGCTCTACACCCAGATGGTCGAAGTCGTCACCGGCGACATCGACGCGGCGAACCGAGAAACGATCTTGGAATTCTTAAAAATTCTCGACCGCGAACCCGTCCCGACGCAAGACATCTCCGGATTCGTCTCGAATGGCATTCTGATGGTCTACGCGGTCATGGCAGTGCGCTTGTTGGAATGCGGCGCGCGCATCGAGCAGGTCGATCAGGCGGCCAAGGAACTAAAACTGCTGCCGCCGTTGATCAGCTTCGATAGTTGGAAGCCGTCCATCGTCGAAGACGTCACGCGCATCATGGCGGAACTGCGCGGCGACGCGTTTCTGCGCTCGTCGCCGCTGCTAAGCCGCCTCGCCAAAGACAACCCAAGATTCTATGTCGATCAGAAGCCCAATCCGAAGATTTATGAATTAGCCGATGCTCACGGTAAATCTGTCGACGACGAAAGCATCAAGCGCGCGCTCATGACTTCGATGTTGATCGCCGCCGCGCGAGTCGCGGAGCTAGGCGAAGCGCCGGCGACAGTGGACTTTGTCGCGACGGAAGGAATCAAGATGTCCCGGCCACCGTTGAAAGAGATCGACGCCACCGGCGCAGCAGTGCTGCGAGAGGAGTTGGAGAAAACCAATCGCATGCTCGGCCAGAACCCCTTGGCGATTCCAGCAATTCTCGCTGAGATGAGTAACGGTAAGAAAACTTTTCACCTAGCCCGCAGGGAATAAGCGAACTTTTATGAAAGCCATCGACGTTCACGTCCATCCCAGCACCCGCGGCCTCGACCATCACGCTTGCGGCTACTTCAGAAGAAACCTCGCCGATATCCCGCAAACAGCGGAAGGTTTCGCCGAGTTGTACGCGAAGAACGACGTTCAAGCGCTGCTGATCGGTTGGCATCCCTCGACGGTCAACGAAGGCGCGCGCAACAGCAACGAGCATGTGCTGGAACTCGTCGGCAAGTATCCTGAAACTTTCCCCGGCATCCTCGCTTCACTCGATACCAACGCGGTAGATTTAACCGCCGTCGCGCACTACGCGGCGGAGTTGGTGCAGAATCCCAACGTCAAAGGTTTCAAGTTCCATCCGCCCGATCAAGGTTTCTATCCCAACGACAAACGCTTTTACGATATCTGGGAAGTTCTCCAGGCCGGCGGCAAGCCCGTGATGTTCCACGTCGGCTTCACTGTGCTAGGAGCGAATACCGACGGCGGCAGCGGCATCGCCCTCGATTACGGCAGGCCAATTCATCTCGACACTCTTGCGCGGGATTTTCCCAAGATGAAAATCATCGCCGCCCATCCGGGCTGGCCCTGGGAACAAGAACTGATCGGCGTCGTCACTCATAAAAAAAATCTTTTCGTCGACACCTCCGGCTACTTGGCCGAACAACTGCCGGAGATTTTTCAAAAAGCCATCGGCGGCCGTTTGCAAGACAAAGCGCTGTTCGGCACCGACTTCCCCTATGTCGATTTAGAAAAAGCGTTGGCGAGCTTCGACAAAATGAATTTCAAACCGGCGGTGAAGGACAAGCTGTTAGTGGACAATGCGAAGGCTCTGTTCGGCCTGTGATAGCGCAGTTCACTCTTATCCCCTCGCCCACAGAGTGGGAGAGGGCCAGGGTGAGGGCTTCTTAAAACCTGTAACGCCTCGGGAAAATGATCGATGAAACAAGTCCTATTCCTCCTAATTATCAATTTTCAATTCTCCATTCTCCATTCGTTCGCGGCGCAGAGCACTGCGAACGTCAAGCTTCGCGTCGGCTACCCGTCGCCGAGCGCGGCTTTCTATCCGCTTTTCGCGACCAAGGAAGCGGGGCTCTTAGAAAAATACGGCTTAGATGTCGAGATGGTTTACGTTCAAGGCGTCAAGCTGATACAAGTTCACGTCTCTGACCAGCTCGACATTGCGACAGTATCATCGGTTGTCTACTTGCAAGCAGCTGTTGGTGGAGCCGACTTGATGCAAGTGGCCAGCTCCATCGACAACCAGATCATGAAATTGATGGTTCATCCGAACATCGCCAAACCGCAGGACCTGCGCGGCAAGACTCTCGCTGTGACGGGGTTCGGATCGTTGACTGATTTGCTGCTCCGGCCCGCGCTCAAGAACTGGGGGTTGGAAGCGCAGAAAGACGTCAAGCTCATTCAGATCGGCAGGATGCCCGATATCGCCATCGCCATCGCCCAAAAAACCGTCGACGGCGGCATGCTGTCCTTCCCGACTTCGGTGCACGCCGAAAAGTTCAATTTGCGCACGATGATCGATTTCGCTGAATCGGGATTCGAGAGTCCTGCCAGCACTGTGGTTGCGAGCCGCCGCTACCTCAAGGCCAATCGCGACATCGTGCTGCGATTTCTCAAGGCCTACATCGAGGGGACCAAGCGCCTTCTCACCGACCGCGAGCTCGGCATTCGCGCACTGAGGAAATACGGCGGCGTCAGCGATCGCGATATGCTGGCGACCACCCACGACCTGTTCGCGAGTCGTTACATTAAGAAAATCCCCAAACTCAATACTAAAGGCATCGAAAATTCTCTAAGCCTGATCGCCGAGAACAACCCCAAAGCCAAAGACCGCAGAGCCGAGGAATTCATGGACACGAGCTTCATGGACGAGTTGGAAGCGACGGGATTCATCAAGTCGGTTTGGCCGTAAGCTTAAGTATCGATCCGCGAAGTTTCAATGTAACCAACATCGTTCCACCATCCGTCATTCCCGCGCACGCGGGAATCCAGGTGACGGACAGCGTCCGTCATACCGTTGGAAAACGGTATCCAGGTTATGGGGATGGGATGGACCCCGGCTTTCACCGGGGTGACGATCGCGATGGCTCTACTCTGGACAGGTTTTGGATTTGGTTTAAGGTAGACAGTTGTCAGGTGTCAGTAAAATCACAGGAGCGAAACCCATGACGAAAAAAATTCTTGTCTGGCTACTGATAATTTTCTTTGTTGCAAATGTTTCCGTCGCTCAGGCGCAGCAGCCAACGAAAATCCCCCGGATAGGATACCTAGCTGCTAACTCCCGCGCGGCTACGTCGGCCCGCACCGAGGCCTTCCGGCAGGGTCTGCGCGAGTTAGGGTACGTCGAGGGGAAGAACATCGCCATCGAGCATCGATATGCGGACGGCAAGCCTGATCGCCTCCCCGCGCTCGCGGCCGAGCTAGTGCGTCTCAAGGTCGACATCATCGTCTCGGGTGGTCCGTCATCAACCCGTGCTGCTAGGGAAGCGACTGTTACAATTCCCATTGTTATGGCGCAACATCCCGATCCTGTTGGCAGCGGGTTCGTCGCCAGCCTAGCGCAACCGGGCGGAAACATCACTGGGTTATCTACTCTTGCCCCTGAGTTAAGCGGAAAACGACTGGAACTGCTGAAGGAAACAGTTCCTAAGCTCTCCCGCGTGGCCATCGTTGGGACTTCGACCGTGCCCGGCTACGCGCAAATGTTAAACGAGATGGAACTCGCCGCAAGGGTGTTGAAGGTGCAGCTTCAATACCTAGACGTGCTAGAGCCCAAGGATATTGAGACTACATTCCGAGCCGCGAGCAAGGGACGTGCTGAAGCAGCCCTCACGCTGAACAGCCCCGTCTTCAATTCTCATCGAACACGGATTGTAGAACTCGCGGTAAAGAACCGGCTACCGGCGATGTACGACAGGGCAGAATTTGTCGAAGACGGGGGCCTCATGACCTACGGCGTGAATTTCAACGACTTGGACCGGCGCGCCGCTACGTATGTGGACAAGATTTTGAAAGGCAGGACGCCCGCGGATCTTCCCGTAGAGCAGCCGATGAGGTTCGAGTTCATCATCAGCCTGATAGCGGCCAAGCAGATCGGCCTGACGATTCCACCGAATGTGTTGGTGCGGGCGACTAAGGTGATCAGGTAGGGGCGGACCTGTGTGTCCGCCCTCCGAACGGGCCGACACGCAGGTCGGCCCCTACACGGGTCCGACTGGTGTCAGTAAAAACACAGGAGCGAAACCGATGATGAAAAAAATTATTGTCTGGCTACTGCTAATTTTCTTTCTTGCAAATGTTTGCGTCGCCCAGGCCCAGCAGCCGACGAGAATTCCACGGATAGGATACCTATCTGGCTCCTCCCCTTCCACTTCCCCGAACCGCCGCGAGGCATTCCGGCAGGGTCTGCGCGAGCTTGGCTACGTAGAGGGGAAAAGCATTGTCATTGAGTATCGTTGGGCAGAGGGAAAGTTCGATCGCCTCCCCGCGCTTGCGACCGAGCTAGTGAGTCTCAAGGTCGACATCATTGTCACAGCTGGTCCCAATGCAACCCGTCCTGCCAAGCAAGCAACTTCTACGATTCCCATTGTCATGGGGCAGGATCCCGATCCTGTTGGCAGCGGGACCGTCGCCAGTCTGGCGCGGCCTGGCGGGAACATCACGGGATTGGCAACCTTTGCCCCGGAGCTAAGCGGAAAACAACTGGAGCTTCTGCAAGAGACGGTTCCGAAACTCTCCCGCGTGGCCGTCCTCGGAACCTCGACCAACCCGGGCCACGCACAAGTGTTAAAAGAGGTCGAACTCGCCGCAGGGGTGTTGAAAGTGAAGATTCAATATCTAGACGTACTGAGTCCGAACGATATTGAGACTGCATTTCGAGCCGCGAGCAAAGGGCGTGTTGACGCAATCCTCGTGCTACCAACCAATGTCCTCAATTTACAGCGAGCACAGATTACAGAACTCGCGGTAAAGAACCGGGTCCCGGCGATTTACCCACAAACGGAATTTATGGAAGCCGGCGGCCTCATGTACTACGGCGTAAACACTCCCGACTTGTTCCGGCGCGCCGCTACGTATGTGGACAAGATTTTGAAAGGCAGGACGCCTGCGGATTTGCCCGTGGAGCAACCGATGAGGTTCGAGTTCATCATCAGCCTGATAGCGGCGAAGAAGATCGGCCTGACGATTCCACCGAATGTGTTGGTGCGGGCGACTAAGGTGAATCGGTGAAGAACGCAACAGGCAATGGTAGAAGCGGATAAGGGAGCGCGGGTTTCCGCCACAGGACGGATCAGCCTCAAATTGTTTGGCTGATTCTAACCCGCGATTAACCGCGGACAAGAATGTCCGCGCTCCAATGTCCGCCCGTTCGGAGGGCCGACGCGCAGGTCGGCCCCTACACGTGAGACGACTGAAGGAAAGACAAATGAAGCGCGATCGCTGCACAGCAGATCATTTCATTTTCAGCTTGATCATCCTGACGACGCTCTTCTCCGCTCACATTGTATTTGCCCAGCCCGTACTCGAAAAAATGATCGCCGGCTACAGCGCTCAAGCCGGTGCCTATGCACCGATCTGGATTACAAAAGAAGCCGGGCTGTTTAGAAAAAACGGCTTGGACGTCAATCTAATTTTTATTCCCGGCGGGCCGACGGCAGCGGCGGCGATGATCGCTAACGAAGTGCAAGCGATGGCGATGGCCGGACCGGCGATCGTCGCTAGCAATCTTGCCGGTTCTGATCTGGTGATGACGGCTGGAATCGTAAACACCTTCGCCTTTCAACTCGTCACGGTCAAAAGCATCACGTCGCCGAACCAGCTCAAAGGCAAACGCATCGGCGTCAACCGCTTCGGCGCGGCGCCTGATATCGCGGCGCGCTACGCGCTCAATCATCTGAAGATCGACCCACGCGAGGTGACGATTTTGCAGTTGGGCGAACAGTCGACGCGGCTCGAAGCGATGAAAGTTGGCCAGCTCGACGCCGCCATCCTGCTGCCGCCGATCACCACCATCGCGCAAAAAGCCGGCATGAATATTCTGCTCGACATGTCGGAGCTGGGCGGCGAGTTCCTGATTACCGGTCTGGCCAGCAGCCAGAAATTTCTTACGCAGAATCGCCCGTCCGCGTCACGTCTGATGCGCGCCTTCGTCGAAGGCATTCACTATTTCAAGACCAACCGACGAGAGAGCGAGAAAATCATCGCGCGCTACATGCGCACGGACAACATGGAAGCGGTCGGCGCGACCTGGGACTACTTCGCGGCCAAGATCGTGCCGCGCAAACCCTATCCGTCGGTCAAAGGCGTCAAGGCGCTGCTTGACCTCGCGGCCAAGGAACGCCCGGAAGCCGCCAAAGCCCAGCCGGAGCGCTTTATTAACGCAACTCTGCTAAAAGAATTGGACGACAGCGGCTTCATCGACGGTTTGTATCGATGAACAAGAATGATTGTAGGGGCGCACCTATGTGTGCGCCCGACAGTGGGGCGAACACGCAAGCCCGTACAGTGCCCCTACGTTTATTCGATGATAAGGAGCGACGATAGAAATGTCCGAAGAAAAAATTGCGTCGCAAGCCTATTTAGAAGTCGCCGCCGCCCACGGCGTCGAGTATATCTTCGGCTTGCCGGGAACCAGCGGCCAGGAATTTATCGGCACCATCGCCGATCAGGAAAAAATCCGTTTCATCCTGGCGATGCACGAGACCTGCGTGGTGTCCATGGCCGACGGTCATGCGCGCGTCACCGGCCGGCCGCAACTGGCCCAAGTGAGCACGCTGCCCGGGTCGGCGAACTCGGTCGGCGCGCTCTACGATGCTTACCGCGACCGCTCGCCGGTGATCGTCACTTCTACGAATGTCGACACGCGCATCGACGGCCGCGACTCCCACACCGAGGGAAAGAATCTCGTCGAGATGACCAAGCAGTTCACCAAGTGGAGCGCCGAAGTTCATCGCGCCGACCGCATCCCGGAATATTTGAATCGCGCTTTCAAAGTGGCTTCGACGCCGCCGACCGGACCGGTCTATCTCGCACTGCCGAGCAATCTCCTCGGCGAGCCGATCACAGTCGCAAATCCAGACGCGGAACGTTCGCGGATTTCGCCGCGCATCGCCGGCGATCCGGAAGCGTTGGCAGAAGCAGCCAAGCTGCTCGCGCAAGCGAAGCGGCCGTTGATCGTCGCCGGCAGCGCCATCGCGAAATGCGGCGCGACCGAAGAATTGATCAAGCTCGCCGAAATGGTCGCCGCGCCGGTGGTCATGGAGCCGCGCTATTCGTTTCTGTCTTTTCCGACCACCCACCCGCAGAGTTTTCAGATCGCCGAACGGCAACCTTCATTCGATTTACCCGTGTGGGGTGAGCCGGATGTCATCATTGCCATCGGCTGCCGCCTGATCCGGGAATATCGCTATATCCCCGATCCCGTCATCAAGCCGGCGACGAAAGTGGTTCACATCGAAGAAGATCCCTGGGAGATCGGCAAAGTTTTTCCCGTCGACGTCGGTATCGTCGCCGACGCCAAGAGCGCGCTCAAGTCACTGATCGAATTCTATCCGAAAGTCGAACCGACAGCGGCGGTTAAGAGCGAGCGCTTGGAATGCATCGGCAAAGCCAAGCAACAAGCCACCGCCGACATCGAAAGCCGCGTCAGCAAAGGCTGGGACGCCACGCCGATCAACGCCGCGCGGCTCGCGCGCACGATGGACCGGCTCATCGAGAAAGACGCGTTAATCGTCAACGAAAGCCCCACCAGCAAAGATCTCTTGATGTCGAACTTTCAGTTCTCGCCGGGGCGCGATTATTTTTCCAACTCGTCGGGCGGATTTCTCGGCTGGGGTCTGGGCGCAGCGATCGGCGCCAAACTCGCCTCGCCCAAGCGCCGCGTCGTCGCCTGTCTCGGCGACGGCAGCACCATGTTCGGCCTGCAAGGTCTTTGGACGCTGGCGAAGTATCGCATCCCACTTGTCGTCATCGTATTTAATAATCGCGCTTACATGGCGGTGAAGAATCAGTTCCGTGGATCCGAAGAAAGAATCCGCATCGCCGCCGAAATGGGCGCGGAAATTTCCGGCCCGGAAATCAACTTCGCCAGGCTGGCGGAAACTTTTGGAATTTTCGGCGAGCGCGTGGAGCATCCCGACGCAATTGAACCAGCGCTCAAGCGGGCCTTAGAGCAAAACGGCCCAGCGCTGGTCGACGTCGTGATCAGCCAGAATACTCGGAAGGATTAGCCGCACCCTTCGACAGGCTCAGGGCGATCGGGACGGCAAAGGGCGAAATTCGACAGAGGCAACTAAAGAGGCAAGGATATTCTTCACCACGAAGTTCACGACGGACACGAAGGGTTCGGAGGATTAAGACTCCGAACTTCGTGACCTTCGTGTCCTTCGTGGTGAAAACTTTCTGGTCAATCTGGTAACGCAAACTGAGGAGGTAACATGGCCAACGAATCTCAAAGCGCTTTCGAAAAAACCGCGCTCGGCGCACAGAACAAAGCTTACGACATCATCGCTAAACTCGACCCGGAGTATTTTGAAAAACTCAAAGGCCTCTACGTCGACGGCACCTTCGGCCGCGAGGGCGCGCTACCGCGCAAAACCAAAGAGCTGATCATGGTCGGCATCTGCTGCGCGCTCAATCGCCCGCGCGGCGTCAAACTGCACAGCGAACGAGCGCTGACTTTAGGCGCGGCGCCGAGAGAAATCTTGGAAGCCGTCGAAGTCGCCGCGATCCCCGGCGGCATGCCCGGTCTGTGGCTCGGCGTGGAAACCTTGGACGAAATTCTTAAAGCCAAAGGAATCGAGTTTAAATGACTCTGAGCCCCTCTCCCTCTGGGAGAGGGCAAGGGTGATGGCCTCTTGTAGGGGCGACCGGCGGTCGCCCTTGCCCTCACCTCAATCCTCTCCCAGAGGGAGAGGAAGTAAGATTTTCCAAAACGTCTTGAACGGACCCCGGCGAAAGCCGGGGGATTGAACGATTGGAACTATGAGCGAAGCGAATAACGGCCCCCTCGCCGGCATCCGGGTCCTCGATTTGACGCGCGTGCTTGCCGGTCCGTACTGCACGATGTTTCTCGGCGATCTCGGCGCCGAGGTCGTCAAAGTCGAACAGCCCGGCGTCGGCGACGACACGCGCGGCTGGGGCCCGCCATTTTCCGGCGGCGAGAGCGCTTATTTTCTCTGCGTCAATCGAAATAAAAAAAGCCTCACCGTCGATCTCAAATCGGCTGAAGGCGTCGCGTTGATTCGACAATTGGCGGAGCGCGCCGATGTCCTCATCGAAAACTTTCGCCCCGGCGCCATGGATCGGCTCGGTCTCGGCGAAAAAGATTTGCGCGCAACGAATCCGAATCTCGTCTACGCGTCGTTGTCGGGCTTCGGCGCCGACGGGCCGATGGCGGACATTCCCGGCTACGATCTCATCGTGCAAGCCTGGGGCGGCCTGATGAGCATTACCGGCACGGACGACAGCGGTCCGCTGAAAGTGGGAGTCGCGATCATCGATCTGGTCGCGGGCTTGATGCTCGGCAAGTCGATCGTCGCCGCGCTCTACGCCCGGGAAAAAATCGGCGTCGGCCAAAAAATCGACACCTCGCTGCTCGAAGCTGAAGTCGCGGCGTTGATCAACGTCGGCAGCAATTATCTCATCAGCGGCAAAACTCCCGAGCGCTGGGGCAACGCCCATCCGACCATCGTGCCCTATCAAAGCTTTCAGACCGCCGACAGCTTCTTGGTCCTGGGCGCTGCAAGCGAAACGATTTGGAAACGGCTTTGTCCCGCTCTTGGTAAAGCCGACCTGGCCGACGATCCGCGCTTCGAGAAGAACGCCAATCGAGTCGAGAACCGAAAAGAATTGATCGACATTCTTTCTACGGTTTTCATGAGCCGCAGCACTGAAGATTGGGTTAATGTTCTAACTGAAGCCGATGTTCCCTGCGCGCCGGTGCAAACCATCGATCAAGTTTTCGCCGCGCCGCAGGTGCTGCATCGAAACATGCTGGTCGAAGTCGACCATCCAACCGCGGGGAAACTTCGCATGGCTGGCATCCCAGTAAAATTTTCCGCCACGCCGGCGTCAGTGCGCTTGCCGCCGCCGTTGCTCGGTGAGCACAGCGGCGAGGTGCTGTCGAATTGGCTTGGAATGGCGAGCGAACAAATCGACCAACTGAAAAAAGAGAAAGTGATATGAACGGCAAAACATTTGAACAATTTCACGCCGGCGATCGTTACCAAACCGGCCGGCGCACGGTCACCGAACACGACATTCTGACGTTCGTCAATCTCGTCGGTCTCACCGAACCGCTGTTCTTGGACATGGAATACATTCGCAAGGAAAGTCTCTTCGGCGAGCGCATCGCGCCCGGCAGTTTGACTTTTGCCCTCGCCGAAGGATTGACGGTGCAGACCGGATTGATCCACGGCACCGGCTTGGCCTTCGCCGGCCTCGATAAGATGCGCCTGTTCGCGCCCGTGAAAGTCAACGATACGATCGAAGTCGAAATCGAAGTGCTCGACACCAAACCCGTGCCCGCCCGAGGCGGCGGCATCGTTCGCTACCGCCAGTGGGTGAAAAATCAACGCGGCGAAGCGATCATGGAATATGACGTGGCACGGCTGATCCGCGGCGGCGATAATAAATAGAGGTAGGGGCGACCGGCGGTCGTCCGTTTGCGCAAAGCAAAACAAGGTCACCGAATAAGCCTATGAATCAAACACCGATAAACTTCGGCGTCCTCCTGCCCACTCGCGAAGCGATCATGTCGGGGCGCGCCGATTCGTCGAGTCTCTATCGAATCGCCGAGCGCGCCGAGGCATTGGGATTTCATTCGGTCTGGGTCGGCGACAGTTTGACGGCGCGGCCGCGCATCGACGCGTTAACCACGCTTGCCGCCGTCGGCGCGCGCACGCAACGCGTGCGGCTCGGCACGGCGATTTATTTAGCCGCGCTGCGCAATCCGATTTTGCTCGCCTATCAACTCGCCAGCCTCGACTGGCTGACCGGTGGGCGGGTCGATTTCGGCATCGGCTACGGACGGCCCAAAGAAGCCGCGGCGGAACATGAGTTCGAAATTTTGGGACTCGATCCGAGCGCGCGCATGAAGATGAGCGAAGAAGTCGTCGACGTCATGCGCCGGCTCTGGCGCGAGAACGACGTTTCCTATCAAGGCAAGTTCACGCGCTTCGATCACGTCACCATCGAGCCGAAAACCATCCAGCCCGGCGGCGTGCCGATCTGGCTGGCGTCTAACGATATCGAGCCGGGACTCAAACGGGTCGGGCGCACGGCTGACGCTTGGATCAACAACATCAAGTCGCCCGAAGTATTCTCCGTCTGCTGGGAAAAAGTCCGCGACTACGCGGTGCAAGCTGGCCGCCCTGCCGATGCGATCCACCCGAGCATTTATTTTACTCTCGCCGCCGGCGATCACGACGCCGTCGTCGAAGGCCAAACTTTTCTCGCCCAATACTACAACCGCTCCTACGAAGCCGTGGTCAACGCCATGCTCTGCGTCACCGGCTCCTGGGACGAAGTGATCGACTGGATGGAAAAGTATATCGCCGCCGGCGCGCGCACCGTCGTGCTCCGTTTCGCCGCCCGCGATCAGTTGGGCGCCGTCGAAGCCTGCGCCGAAGCGCTAAATCGGCGCGGCTTGATCGACTGACATAACGAATTGCTATGACCGCGCGAAAAGAAATCATAGCGCGTGGTCACGACGACGCGCTGAAACGTTCTGGAAAAATGAAAAATCCTTTTTAGAGGAAAGGGTGTCCCCTCTGGGGAAAGGGGACACCCTGGGGGTTAGCCGCAAACGTGAACTGAGGAGGAGGCCCATGTTGCGCTCGGGAAACACGGTTGAGCCGGCGGGCGACCGGCGCGAGTCTAACGCATTCTGTTCATCGCGTACTGCAATTTCTTCAGTTCGCTTTCCAAATACATATCTTTGAGTTGATGACGATCCATGTGGGCTTCGAGCAATTCCGCCGGAAACATCTTGGCGTTGCAGCGGTGGCAAACCGCCGCTTCATACGTTGCGTTCTCGTGGCGAATCTCGTAGGTGTCGTTGCTGACTGACGTTTCCATATTGTCCCTCTCTGACGTTAAATTGCTGCTCGCTTCATAGCTTCAGCAATCGCTATGCCAGCCAACGAGGGCTTTTGAAGATTAGCCAACATGTTGATATCTCATGCGAATGGCCTGGCGTGTTGAATTGACGCCGAGGTCGCAGCGAACAAACTCAGTGAGACAGGGCTGTCCAAGTAATACATTTTTGTGCTCGTAGAGATCAGGACTCGACCCATGATGACTCATCAATTGACGACTCAGCCGATTGAAACCAGTGAAAACCTAACTTTGACCGAAGCCAGCGCCGGGCCATTCAAGATCGGCATCGCTAGCTTGGACAATCCGCGCGCCCTTAATGCGCTGACGCTGGAAATGTTCCAACTCCTCGAAGCCAAGCTGCTCGAATGGCGCGCGCGCGCCGATATCGTCTGCGTCGTCCTCCACGCCGAATCGGAAAAAGCTTTCTGCGCCGGCGGCGATGTCAAAGCGTTGGTCGGCGAACTCAATCGCAGCGCGTCGATCGAGATGGCGGTGGAATATTTTTCCCACGAATATTTAGTCGACTATCTCATCCATAGTTATCCTAAGCCGATCCTGTGCTGGGCCGACGGCATCACCATGGGCGGCGGCATCGGCATCATGAACGGCGCCTCGTGCCGCGTCGTCACCGAGCGGACATTGATGGCGATGCCGGAGATCGCCATCGGTTTGTTTCCCGATGTCGGCGGCAGCTATTTTTTGAATCGCATGCCCGACGGGCTCGGACTGTTTCTCGGCCTCACCTCGATGCGCTTCGACGGCGGCGACGCCATCGCCATCGGCATGGCCGACTTGATGATCCGCGCCGAACAAAAATCCGCGGTACTCGCCGGCTTGGAACAAGTTCAATGGACGACGGATGGTGAGAGCAACAAACGGACACTGCGCACTTATCTCACAGGCTTTGCGCAAACTGTCGACAGCGCGCAATCGGTGCTAATCAATCGTTACGACGCCGTCAAAAAACTGACGCTGCAACCGAACATTGACGCCGTCGATCGCGGCCTGCGCGCGTGGAACGGCGTGGACGATTGGCTCAAGCATGCCATCTCTAGCTATCTTTCCGGATCGCCGACTTCGGCCAAAGCGATCTTTCAACAGATCGCTGGCGCCCGGCAGCTTTCGCTGCGACAAGTGTTTTTGCGCGAGTGGGACTTGGCGCTCAACTTCTGCGCCGACTCCGATTTCCGCGAAGGCGTGCGCGCGCGCTTGATCGACAAGGACCAAGCCCCTCGCTGGCAGCCACCGACCTTAGCTGAAGTCTCGGAGTCGACGATCGCGCGATTGTTTTCCCAGCAGCATGGCCAACCTGACCGCTTGGCGGAAAAGTTCGCGGCCCACGGCTTGAGCTGACCGGCGCATCGCTTGGCAGTAAGAATTCTTCGCGCGATGGATAAATAAATTATGAGCAGCAACCAAATTCTCGAAGTCGACTTCCCGGTGATGCGCTACGACATCACCTTGCCGCTGCTCGAAGGCCGCGTGGCGATCGACGGCGTGACGTTGAAACCGGTCAAAGCATCGTCGATGATCAACAAGGAAGAGCCCAAGCTGATGGCTGGCGACTTCGGCTTGATGGATTTGAACATCGGCTATTTTTTGCCCGCCGTCGAAGCCGGCTGGGAAATCATCGGCTTGCCGGTGTTCTCCAAACGCAAACCGGCCTATCAATTGATTTTCTGCCGCGCCGATCGCGCCATTCAATCGCCCAAAGATCTCGCCGGCAAACGCATCGGCTCGCGCACCTATCGCACCGCGCTGACGGTGTGGGCGCGCGGATTATTGCAGGAACACTACGGCGTCGATTTTTCCAACGTCCAGTGGGTCTTGCAGGCCAAAGAAGTTTTTCCGGTTCATGACCCGAAGGTAAAGATCGACTACGTCGACGACAGCCAAAACATGTCGCAGCGGCTGATCGCCGGCGAGATCGATGCCATCATCGCCGACATCTCCGACACCAAGATGTTCGAAAACCTCGAGGGCAATGCGCAGATCAAGCGGCTGTTCCCTGACTATTTAAATGAAGACCGAAAGCTCTATCGCCAAACCGGCATCTTCACGCCGGTGCATATGATCGTCATGAGCCGCAAGCTCGACCGCAACCATCCCGAGTTGGCGGGGAAATTTTACGCCGCCTTGGAAAAAGCCAAGGCCCTCGCCTATGACGATATCTCCAGCGACCGCAGCGGCTTTGCCATCGCCTACCTGCGCGAAGCGATGAAATCACAGACCGCCACTTGGGGCGACCCATGGCAATACGGCATCAAAGCCAACCGGTCGACCATCGACGCCTTTATCAAATACAATGTCGAGCAAGGCATGATCCGCGCGGCGCCATCCTATTCCGACATCTTCGCTGCCGGCACCCTGGACACCTAGAAAATTTTGAATCTGTAATCTGGAATTTGAAATCTGAGATTCCGAGAGGAACG
Organism: Deltaproteobacteria bacterium; assembly: GCA_009692615.1. Classification (NCBI taxonomy): domain Bacteria; kingdom Pseudomonadati; phylum Myxococcota; class Myxococcia; species Deltaproteobacteria bacterium. The sequence continues at coordinate 28,108 of SHYW01000018.1, forward strand.
AGGACATGCTCTCACGCGAAGACAACGACCTGATCACCCAAACCGGCGCCGGCACGCCGTGCGGCAACTTGATGCGCAGCTATTGGATACCGGCGCTGTTGTCGGAAGAGGTTCCCGCCCCCGACTGTCCGCCGGCGCGGGTAAAATTGCTCGGCGAAGAATTGGTCGCCTTTCGCGACAGCCAAGGGCGCATCGGTCTGATCGGCGAGCACTGCGCTCACCGCGGCACGTCGTTATTTTTTGGCAGGAATGAAGAATGCGGCTTGCGCTGCATTTATCACGGTTGGAAGTTCGATGTGCAGGGCAATGTCTTGGACACGCCGGCGGAGCCCGGCGACAGCGACTACGCTAAAAAACTTCATCACACCGCCTATCCGACCCATGAAGCCAACGGCGTCATCTATGCGTACCTTGGCGCGCCGGAAAAAATGCCGCTGTTTCCCAACTACGAATGGACCCAGGTGCCGCCGGAATATGCCTACGTCACCAAATGCTTGCTCGAATGCAACTATCTTCAGGGTCTCGAAGGCGAATGCGACTCGTCGCACCTGTCGTTTCTCCACCGCAACTTTACCAACGAGAGCAACCAGCCGGTCTACAAAGGCGATCCGACGCCGGCCTACGACACCGAAGACACCGACTTCGGCGTGCGCTTGATCGCCACGCGCAATTTCGAAGACCAACATTACGTCCGCTTCTCGGCATTCGTCATGCCGGTCTATGGCTGCGTGCCGGCCGGCCGCAAGACCAACGATCTCGAAGGCTACGAGATTCACACCTACGTGCCGGCCGACGACACCCATTGCTGGCGCTACGATATCGGATTTCACCGCGGCCGGGTCGTGCGCGAAGACGAAGTGCACCGGCGCAAACAGATTCTTCCCGACTACACCAAGGTGCGCAATGCGCGGAATAATTACTTGCAAGACCGCCAAAAGCAAAAAACCTTGAGCTTCACCGGCATCGACGATTTTTTGAATCACGACGGCTGCGCAACCGAAAGCATGGGCGCGATCTTCGATCGCACCAAGGAACATCTCGGCGTCAGCGACAAGGCGGTGATCGCCGTGCGCAAATATTTGCTAACGGCGATCAAGGAGTTGCAGCGCGGCAAAGAACCGCCGCATATTTTGCGCGATCCAGAGCGCAACTGGTTTCCTCACATCGATTGCTTCGCCCATCTGGTGCCGCGCCATCTGCCATGGCAAAAAAAGTTTGACTTCTTGACCAACCAGGCGAAAAAAGAAAACCCCATGTCCTACGCGGCGCGCAAAAAAGCCGCGTCGTAATTTCCCACGCAATCGACAGCTAGGAGCAATCAATGAAACAAGCCAAGAAAATATTAACTCGTGCCCTGATCAAAACCGCCGAAGCCGAACTGGGCATCGCCTGCAAAATCCTCGAGTGGGAGATCGGCGATATCTGGGGCCATGTCGGCGTGCGTTTGCCGGACGACAAGGGCATCGCCGTGCAAATGTTTCGCCGCGCTGAAGAGGGCAACAAAGACTGGCTCGTCCATTTCGATTACAACTTGAAGAAGCTCGCCGGCGTCGGCACGCCGCCGCGCGAGTCGGTGATCTATACGGAAATTTTCAAGGCCCGGCCCGATGTCAACGCCGCGGTGCACTGCCACGCCTCCACCTGTGTCGCCATGAGCCTCGCCGACACGCCGGTCTCCTGTGTGCACATGCAATCGGGACGCTACGGCACCGGCGTGCCGATCTATCCCCAGCCGATTTACATTTTGGATCAAGACGAAGGCGCTGATCTCGCCCGCACCTTGGGCAACGCCAACGGCATGATGATCAAAGGCCACGGCATCGTCACGGTTGGAAAAACCATCGACGAAGCCTGCTTCAACGCCGTCTACATGGAACGCACCGCCAAGATTATGGTAATGGCGAAGCTCTTCGGTTTCAAAGGAGTGCCCGGCGACTTCATCGGTCAATTGGCGAGCAGCAAAGAAAAGCTTCTCACCCGCGGCAAACGCTTACCGCACTCCTCCGAATGGAACTACTACGCCCATCTGATCAAGTTGGGAAAAACCTGGAATCGCGGCGGCATGTAAAATTCGTTTCAAGTTCGCAAACACTTCAGTTAATGTCGTTGAGCGTGGGAAAGATCTTCGTAGGGGCGGGTTTCAAACCCGCCCTTTCTTATCGTCGAGCAAGGAGCCAGCCATGCTAAACAATTTACTCATCGCATCGCTTTTCTTCCTGGTCCTTCCGTTTAACGTCCGCGCCCAAGAAACCAATCTCGTCGCCTACGCCGGCTTCGCCGGGTTTCAAGCGCCGATCTGGGCGCCCAAAGATCTCGGGCTGTTCGCCAAATACGGCTTCAGCGGCGACCTGGTTTTTCTCTCCGGCTCGGTGCGGCAAATTCAGGCGCTGCTCGGCGGCAGCATTCAGTTCGCTCAGGCCGACGCCGCCACCGCGTTAAACGCCATCAATCAAGGCGCCGACATGGTGATCATCTCCGGTTCGCTCAATAGCTTTCCCTACAGTTTCGTGACCACCAAAGATTTGCGCAAGCCGGAAGATTTAGTCGGCAAGAAGATCGGCATCCTCGCCGTCGGAGGCGCCACCGAAACCGCGACGTTGCTCGCGCTCAAGGCGTGGAATATTCCGCGCCAAGCCGTGACCATGTTCCCCGCCGGCGACTCGGCAGCGCGCATCGTCGCGATCTCCGCCAAGGCGATCGACGGCACCATGCTCTCCTATCCCGATATCAACGAAGCGCTGCGCTTGGGCATGCACGAGTTTGCCAAGATGAGCGATGTCAAAAGCTCGTCCTTCCCGATGAACGTCGTGATCGCGCGCCGCTCCTACGTCGAGAAAAACCGCGACACGGTGAAACGGTTTCAGCAGGCCTACGCGGAGGGCGTTTATCAGTTCATGAACAGCAAAGAAAAAGGATTGGCGGTGCTCGGCAAATGGCTGCGCTTTCGCAATCCGAAAACCGTCGAAGAGACTTATAACTATTTCGCCAAGAGCTTCGCTTTTCCCACCCGGGTATCGCCCGAAGGATTGCGCAACACTTTGGAAATCATCGCCCAGCGCAACCCAGCGCTTAAAGTCGACATGAACATCAACCGCTACTTGGACGAAAGCACCGTCGACGAACTGGAACGCGAAGGCTTCTTCAAACGCTTGGCGGCGAAATGATGCAACTCATATCCCAGCTCATCTTCGTTTGTCTTCTTGCCGGAATGATCAATGCCGCCCACGCCGCCGATTCGCCGGCGCGACCGACGAAGCTGATCCGCATGCGCCTTAGCCAATCCACCGTGAACACGCGCTCGGCGATTCTTTGGGTCGCCCAGGCCCAAGGCTTTTTCGCCAAATACGGTTTGGATGTCGAAACGATTTTTTTGCAAAGCAGCAATCTACAAACCGCCGCGTTGGCAACTAACGAAGTGCAGATCGGCAACATCGGCGGCGCGACAGTTCTCTCCGGCGTCGCCGGCGGCCAAGCCTTTCGCATCATCGCCAGCCCGAGCAATCAACTTTTTTACGATCTGGTCGCGCGGCCGGAAATCAAAGACGGCAGGGACATGCGCGGCAAACGCATCGGCGTCACGAGCATTGGCGGGACGACGTGGATGGCGGCCAATCTCGGCCTGCAACATTACGGCTTGGACGCCGGCCGCGATGGCGTTCAGATCAACGCTATCGGCAACCAAAGCGTGCTGGTGCAGGCGCTGGAAAGCGGCAGCATCGATTTGGCGGTGATCGATCCGTTCTTGAGCCGCCGGCTCAAAAGCAAAGGCATGAAGGTGATGATCGAGTTTGCCAAGGTGAACATACCGTTCATCTCCACGGCGGTGGTCACCACCGCGGCATTCTTGCGCGAGCATGAAGATCAAGTCGAAAGATTTCTGCGGGCGTTTCTCGAAGGCCAAGCGTTTATCGCGAAACCCGAAAACAAAAACGCCGTGCTCAAGACCGTCGCCACGAAAATGAAAATCAGCGACCCAGCCGCCGCCGAAGAAGGCTATCAAGACATGTTGATCGGTATCGAGCGCAAGCCCTACCCGTCCATCGAAGCGCTCCGCAACATCCAAAAACTAATGGCGCAAATGAATCCCAAAGTCGCCAGCGTCAAGAGCGAAGATGTCATCGATGCGCGGATCATCCGCCGGCTCGACGAAAGCGGCTTCATCGACGCCCTGTACGAAGCGAAGAAACGATAACGCAGCGCGCATGAGGCGACCACCGGTCGCCCCTACAGCCCTCTAAATGCCTTGACTCCAACACGAGCCGTGCCATATAAAACGAATTGTAATGCAGCGGATTCAACTGACGATTCCAAGAAAGGTACGACGCCCATGCGAAAAATTTTAGTGCTATCGATTGGCTTGGTTTTACTGGCAGATAATCAGAGCGCATTCGCGCAATCGGCCCAAGCGGTCGCCGCGGCGAAAAAGGAAGGCGGCAAAGTCATCGTCTACACGTCGATGGAAACATTCACCGCCGATGCGCTCAAGGCCGCCTTCGAAAAACGCACCGGCCTGCAGATGGAGTATTGGCGCGGCGGGTCGACGGAAGTTCTCGACCGGGTGCTGAGCGAACATAGAGTCGGCAAACCGGGATTTGACGTAGTCGCGATCACCGGCGATCATATGCGACTGATGGCCAACGAAGGCGCGATCGGCAAATATCAATCGCCGTCAATGCAAGGCTTCGCCAAAGAAGCCATCGATCCCGTCCTCGGCGCCCGCTATCGCAACATCATGTACGGCGTCATTTACAATAAGAATGCGCTCAAAGCCGGCGAATATCCCAAGACTATGGAAGACATCGTCAAACCGGAATATCGCGGCAAGTTGGTGATGCCGCATCCGACAGCGCACACGCTGACGACTCAATGGCTCGCCAGCTTGGACAAGATTATGCCTAAGCAGCGCGCCGAAAAATTCATCTACGATCTGGCCGCCGCCAAACCGGTGTTCGCGGAATCGATTGTCCCGTCGGCGGACAAAGTTGGCAGCGGCGAAGTCGCCATCGGCATCACCTTCGCGCGCTTCGTGCTGACGTATAATAAACAAGGCGCCAATCTCGATTACATCCGCGACTACAACATGTTGGGCGACGGACAATACATCAACCTCGGCGCCAAAGCGCCGCGCCCCAACGCCGGCAAGGCGTTCATCGACTTTTTCCTCGACGAACAGAGCATGAAGATCCAGGCCGACACCGGCGAGTTCGTCAACCGCAAGGGCGTCTACCCGCCGCTCCAGGACGCCGACAAAATCAAGTTCGTGCAAATGTACCAATTCACCAAAGAAGACTTCGAAGCAAAGAAAAAGGAATACCAGAAAACCTTCGTGCAATAACGAGGGTAGGATTTCTCCTTCGCTTCGCTCACTCGAAATGACAACGTGATTGCGCTGTCATTTCGACCGCAGGGAGAAATCTATTCTTGACGACTGAACCAACGTATTCGGAGGAACAATGGCAGAATTCATCATCGACGCCGACGGCCATATAATGGAAGACCACAAGGACATCTTCGCCCACATCAAAGGCAACTTCGCCGAGATGAACTGGCACTCGACCTGGCCGATGTTCGACGCCGACGGCTGGCAGCGCGGCCTGGCGCGCAAGGGCAAACGCGAAGATCCCGACGCCGAGCGCTGGATAAAATTTCAAGACGAGAACGGCATCGACATGGCGGTACTCTACCCGACATCTGCGCTAGCATTGGGCATGATTCAACTGCCGGCGTGGGCGTCAGCGCTTGCTCAAGGATATAATGACTGGCTCTACGATCGCTTCATGACGCAGTCGCCACGCTTGAAAGGCGTCGCCCTGCTCGCGCCGCAAGATCCCAAAGCCGCCGCGCTTGAACTGCGCCGCTGCGTCAAAGAACTTGGCTTCGTCGCCGGCCTGTTGCCGTCGGCGACCAACAACCGCACGCCGCTCTACGGCTCGCACGAGTTTCATGTCATCTACGATGAAGCGCAAAGACTCGACGTACCGCTGACCATCCACGGCGGCGTCAGCCAAAATCTAGGCCTCGACCGCGTCGCCAGCTTTCTCGAAGCACATATGCTCGAACATCCTTTCGGCCTGTTTCTGCACATCACCAACATGATGTTCCAAGGCGTGTTCCAAGAATTTCCCAAACTGCGCGTGGCTTATTTAGAAGCTGGCGCCGGCTGGGTGCCTTTCATGATGGATCGCATGGAAGAAGACTACGAAAAATTCGCTGCCCGCCTGGCGCCGAATTTAAAAAGTCCACCGAGCCACTTCTTCGAGAGCGGCAACATCTTCGTCACCATGGAAGTCGAAGAGCGCACCGCGCCCTACGTCGTCAAATTACTGCGCGACGACGTCATCATGTGGGCCTCCGACTTCCCCCACGAACGCGAACGCGACCAATTCGGCGGCGACCTGCCGACATTAAAAGCACGCAAAGATTTGACGAACGAGTTCAAAAACAAAATGCTCTGCGATAACCCGGTAAAATTTTATCGCCTGAGCGAAGGCGACATCGCCGCGGCGAGAAAGGCGAAGGGGAATTGAACACTTGATATGGCGAAGATCAAAAAAATTGAACGGTAGCCGAGTGAATATCCCTGTCAGTCCTCATTTGTCTCCGACATTTCCAGAAAACTAGACGTTTCGGGTTGATATTGTGTTATTACAAGACCGGTAGGACCGTTTCTGTTTTTAGCGACGTCGATCTCCAAGACACCTGAGTAAATGGATCCAGGATGGTAAACTTCATCTCTATACAGGAAAAGTACTACATCCGCCTCTTGTTCTAGACTTCCGTTTTCCTGTAAATCTGCAAGTATGGGGCGTTTGTTTTTTCTCTGATCGGTTCTCGGCGACACACTGCAAGTGACTACCACTGGTACGCGGAGGTCCCTAGCCAACAACTTCAAGGCAAGTATGCTTTGGGAGGCCGTGTTGGAATCAGTAAACAAGAGTTGCTGCAAGCTATCGATTATAACCAACTGAATCTGCTTCTCGTCCCTGAGAGATTTCGCCCGCTCTACAATATCGGTGACGGTTATTCGTGGTGAATCGTCAATGTAGATAGGTGCTTCCATAAGCTTGCCGAACGCAAGCGCCATCTTTGGAAAATCTTTCTCGCCAAGATATCCTCTCCACATATGATTTGAATTCACATCACTCACCGCTGCAACCATCCGCTGCACTATTTTCTGCACCGGGTTTTGCATACTATAAAATGCAACCGCTAGCCCACGTTCAACCGCTGCCTTTATAGTCAGACGGAGCACGATATCGCTCTTTCCCATTGACGGACGTCCCGCAATTACCAGCAACTCGGACGCACGTAAGCCGCCTAATAGGTAATCAAGATCAGTGATCCCTGTTGGAATTCCATCACAGAAAACACTCGGGGTTGTGTTGGCTGAGTATACTGCTTCTAATCGTTTCAGTTCTCCTCCCAAAACGTCACGTAATGAAGTCAACGTCGTAGTCGCATTGTCCCTAAACTTTATCTCCTGAATCTCCTGAATCGCGTTTTTGATTCCTTTTTCAACATCTAGCCAAGCCTCATCGTGATTTTTCCAAGACATCACTGGGACGGCGTCTTTTGGAAGGGCCTGAAGTCTAGCAAACGGCGCATCACTCCAATCAACTGCTCGCACAATAATAGGAACAACTTTAATCTCGTTACGTTCTTGGCGTTCCATAGCTCGGGCGAGCTCTTTACCGTAGCAGTATTCAGAGGCCATAAAGTCAGCACTCACCAACAAAAGAATGATATCGGCTTCATCGAGATGACTATCAATCGTAGCGTCCCAGTCTTGTCCTGCAACGATACGGCGGTCATGCCACGTCTTAACGAGGCCCTTTCTTTGAAGCAGAGCTAAGTGAGTATCTAACTGCTCCTTTAACACCTCGTCTTTGTGAGAATAACTGTAGAAAATTGTTATCGGCATTGTTGGCATCCGTCACCACCCTGAATTAGGAAACAACTACAAGTTTTACAAGGGTATAGCCGAAACTCTACCGCCCCATTAACTTCTGCACAAACCCTTCCTCTTCCAGTTTCTTCAAGTACCTATCTGTGAGGAAATTCTTCGCGTCAATTTCGCGACTTGGGTTCCGCTGCGACCAATGGGTCGACCACGGCTTGCATGGCGCTCCCGCACAGTTATGGCAGTATCGGGGCCAGGCTCTGCAAACTTGCAATTAACGACTGACGGCTTATTTGAGACTCACACCTTGCGCTGCGAAAACCCTGTCGATAAAACCGGATTCATTCAGCTTGCGCATGATGCGCGCGGCGATCACTTCTTCGGTTTTAACTTCGCCGATTTTTGGATTGCGCGGTTTCAGCATTCTTTGCACGTTGCGCAAGCCTTCCAGCGATGGGAACCGTTTGCGGTCGACGCCTTTGAATAAATCTTGACAACCTTCCTCGGCCTCATGGTTTTTATCACCATGGAATTATCGGGAGAAGCGAAATCAAAGGGTTCTGGCGACGTCTCATTTGTGAACAACGTCTGACAGCACCAGAAGCGGAATAAGTCGGCGGCCCTTTTGCCGGTAAATCTGGAAATCGGAATCGAGAGTAAACAGTGTCGCCGAGGGAGTGAGTTCGACCAATCTCACAAGACAAGCATCCGCTAGGGACATCGGCACGTTGGCGTACCGGCGAATCAAGTTCGTAACCGAGTGGGCTTCATTGTCGAACAGCGGAGCCACGCTTAGCACCCCACGCTCGACCAGTTGAGTGACGGCACTTGTATCCGCGCCGGCGCGGGCAATTAAGAAGCATGACTCAGTCAGAACTGCTGCACAGGTTTGCAGCGGTGGTCGAAGGCGGGCGAACTGGGCTTTGGCCTAGGAATGATACTGATCGTCGGCGTCGAGCAACGCCACGATCGGACCGGTATCAACGATGACGCTTGCTGCCACGGCGACCGTTGTCAGCGACTATATCTTGGAGCAGCTTTTTGTTGGTCGAGAGATCGCGCCGCCCGCTGCGAACCGATCCCACTAAGTTGCCAGCTAGATCCGCGCAATTCGCCTGCCGCCGGCTCGCCGGACGAGCCAATACAAGCTCTAGCGATTCGCGCACAATCGTCGACAGGGAGACGTTACGTCTCTGTGCCTCTTGGGCAACCTTGGCTCGCAATTCTTGCGGAAGCTTGACGGACATTAATTCCATAAGCGAATGGTAATACCAATCGACACCGTTGACAATACCACAACCAGCCCGGCATTGGCACGACGCCCCGTGATCTCGCCATTGACGATTGACCGCTCATTTCAAACTCACCCCCTGCGCCGCGTAAGCCCGATCGATAAACCCGGACTCATCCAGCTTGCGCATGATGCGCCCATCTATCACTTCCTCGGCCTTGATCTCGCCGATCTTAGGATTACGGGTTTTCAGTATTCGTTGGACGTTGCGCAGGCCGTCCAGCGACGGGAACGGTTTGCGGTCGACGCCTTTTAGCAAATCTTGATAGCCTTCCTCGGCGTCGTTGGCGTTAGCTTTAAGCCGCTTCATGATGGTTTTGATAACCACTGCTTTGTTTTTCGGCGCTACGGAAAAGGCCAGCGATTCGATCTCCGCCTTGAGATAGCTTTCGACAATGTCCGGGCGTTGGTTGAGAAACGTGGTAGGCACCACCATCGCCTGGCCGACGGTGCGTTGCGGCAGGTTGGCGGATTCGCCGAGGACGGTGAAACCTTTTGCCCGCAGATGTTTGCTGAAGACGCCGTCGAGCGCGGCGATATCGGCGATGCCGCTCTCGACCGCTTGCATCATGATCGGCTGATCGCCCAACACCTGCATGTTGATCTGATCGCGGGTTTGATCGAGGCCGAAATGTTCGAGCCAAAAGAGCACGCCCATCCAGCCGGTGCCGCCGATGCTGTTGAGCGCGATCTTTTTGCCGCGCATATCTTCCGGCCGCTTAATGTTGGGCCGGGCGATCAAGTCATATGTGTTGCGGCTGGAAAACGTCGCGACGATTTTGAAATCATGACCGGCGCCGATCGCCGCCAGCGTCGCGCTGCCGCCGCTGCGGCCGAACTGCAAGTCTCCCGAAGCCATGCCGGCGACCAGCAGCGGCGCGCCGCGCATGTAAACTTGTTCGGCTTGGAGGCCGTTACGCGCGAGAAAGCCCTGCTCCTCGGCGATCCACAATGGCACCACCCGGCCATTGATCGCCGCGTAACCGAGCACCACCTTGGTCAGCGGCGTTGCGGCGAACGCGGGAGCGAGGGCCAGGGCGAGTAACCAGAGACACGCGGCATAGAAAAACAAAGTCCTGATCAACATTTGTAATTCTCCGAACTTCGCGCCTTTGCGCCTTTGCGGGAGATCATCCGGTCCTTAAACCCAACATTGTTTCATCTACCTCGCCATCAACTTCTGCACGAAGCCCTCTTCTTCAAGCTTCTTCAAATAGCGGTCGCTGATAAAATTCTTCGCGTCGATCTTGCCGAGCTTCGGTTCGGCGGCGACCAACGGATCGACCACGGCCTGCATGGCGCTCACCGACGGATACGGAATGTCGGGGATTTTGTTTTTGTTGTAATCGTAGGCCTCGCGCAACAACTCTTGATCGTTGACGCGGCTGAACTGCGCCAGCGCTTTGAGCGTATATTCCGGCTCGGTTTTGAAAATCTTGATCGCTTCGACGTAGGCGCGCATGAAACTCAATATCCGGCCGTCATTTTTCTGCATCACTTTGGCGCTGCCGCACATCCCGGTGTTGAAGTAGGGAATACCGAGCGCAAAGGCGTCCGCCAGCACGTTGAAGTTGAATTTCTTCGCCACCGATCCGAACGGCGCGTTGAAGACCGATCCGTCGATGCTGCCGGCGCGCAGCGCCGCGAGCCGTTCCGGTTCGTTGCCGATTTGCAGAATCGTCACATCTTTGGGATCGGTGCCGACTCGTCGCAACAACGTGCGCAAACCGAAATCCGCCGACGACGCGAAGCGGCTGATCGCGAAGCGTTTGCCTTTGAGATCAGCAGTGTTCTTGATGTCCGGGCGGGTCACCAATTGATAACCCATGCGATCGTCGGTCATGGCGATATAAGTGATATCGGCGCCGCGCAGATTGGCGGCCACGCCTGGCGGGCCGGTCAACTGGCCCAAGTCGATATCGCCGGACACCATCGCTTGAATCGCCGTGCTGCCGCCGGGAATATAAACCACCACGGAAGACAAGCCGTACTTGGCATACAAGCCGCGCTTCTCGGCGATCGAAACCAACAGCGCATGCGGGTTGAGCGAACTGTAAGCGATGCGAATGGTGTCGGCCCCGTGGGCTAAACCAGCGCAAACCGCGCAGAATAAACATACGGAAATGATTCTCGTGATTTTCATGTTCATCGAAAATTTTTTACCTTAGCGTCTTTGCGGGAGATATTCCGAATCCCTCACAACGAAAACAGTTCCTTGGCATTTTTGTAGAGAATCTTCTCTTTGGCCTCGGTCGACAATATTTTGTGGCCGCGCAGATCGTTTAGATTGTGCGGGAACTCGTTGTCCCAGTGGGGAATGTCCGAAGCGTAAAGAAAATGCTCGGCGCCGACGTAGTCCACCGTGTGCACCAGCTGCGACTCGCCGGGCTCGACGCTGAAATACATTTTCGCCCCGCGCACCAAGTCGCTCGGTTTCTTTTTCAGCAGCGGCATTTCCATCGCGCCGCGTTTTTCCCAGTGCTCGTCGAGGCGATCGAGATAATACGGCAACCACGTCGCGCCGATTTCGAGAAACGCCAATTTTAATTTAGGAAAGCGCACCGGCAAGCCTTGGCAAACCATGCTGGTAAATTGCAGCATGATGCCGACGGGGAATGCGTAGGAGTGAACCTCGGAGAAAGTCGACAACCCCGAAGTGCCAAGCTCCCGCGAAGTGTTGCGCGTGCCGTGGATGCCGAGCACCGCACCCAAACGTTCGGCCTCCTCGTAAATCGGATCGTAAAACGGATCGCCCAAAGCGAACGGCAAACCGGTCGGCAAAATTTCGAAACCTTTCAAGCCCAACTCGGTGACCGCCCGGCGCAACTCTTCCGCCGCCGCTTTCGGCGCGCGCATCGGCAGACAGCCGACGCAGAACAAACGATTGGACCGCGCGTTGTACTCCTTGGCGAACTGCGTGTTGGCCGCGCGCGCTACGGCGATTTGATACGGCACTTCCTGATTCTTGGCGATGTTGCCTGAGCCGGTGGGAAAGCAGATCGCTTTCTCGATGTCGTGCTCGTCCATAATCTTGTGCCAGTTGTCGACCTGCTGCGCGGCGCTCAATCCTTTCCAGTTCCGCGCCATCTCGAAGCCATCCATCATGTCGTTGTCCCAAGGCTGATCGCCGGGCCATAAACTGGTTGGCCGCTTGGTCCATGGATCTTCGAGATATTTGCGGATGTCGGATTGCCGTTCGAGGATATGACCGTCGGTATCGATGACGGGGAAGTTAGACATGGGATGGACTCCTTTGTGAATTGAGATGTCATTCTTCTAGTCCTGTGCGAAGGCCACTGTCAATGCGGAAGTGGACGAAGAATTGGAGTGGTGGAGTATTGGGTTTCGGATTAGCAATTCGACTCTCGATTTTCTTTTACCCAGTACTCCATCACTCCAATACTCCATTACTCCAACTATCCCCTGGCATACGCCGCGAGCGCGGCGCGCCAGTCGCGCATCGGCGCCAAGCCGATCTGTTCCGACAACAAGCAGCGTAGCGGCGTGTAGCGCGGCCGTTCCGCAATCCGCTTCATATCGCGTTCGTGGGTGATTTCGATCAACGGCGCAAGCTGCGCCGTGGTCAATCCTTGCAACCGGCCCGCTTCGAGGGCGAATTCATAGTAGGAGCAGACGCCGCCATTGACGACATGATATGTGCCATGCCGACCAGCGGCGCGGATCGCCATCACCCGCTCGATCAGGTCATTCACGTAGGTCGTGCTCGACCAGATATCGTCGATGGCGCGAACTTTTTTGCCGGCACGCAAATCGCTGTGCGCGGCGCAGAGAAAACTATTTTTGCCGCTGCCGTATACCCATGACGTGCGAACGATGTAACTGCGCCGGCAAGCGTCGCGCACGGCTTGTTCGCCGGCGACTTTGGTTCTGCCGTAATTGTTAACCGGGCGAGGCTCGTCTTCAGTGGTATAAGGCCTGCGACCGATGGGTTCGCCTTCGAATGCATACTGCGTGCTGAAGTGCACGATCTCCGCGCCAACCTCGTTCGCGGCTTGAGCGAGATAGCGCGGCCCATCGACATTAACCACGTGAGCTTTGACCGGATCATGTTCCGATTCGTCGACCTGAAGCACCGCGCAGTTGATAATGACCGCGGGCTTCGCCTGCACGACACGATCTCGCACGGCAGTAGCGTCGGTAATATCGAGATCTCTACGTTTCAGCGCCACCACTTCATGTTCATGTGCCAAGCGCCGCGCCAGATGAGCGCCAACCAACCCCGCCGCGCCGGTAATCAAGATTTTCATCGCTCCCGACTGTAAAACGAGTTGCGCCAGTCAGCAAGCGAAGAGGGCGGGTTTCAAACCCGCCCCTACCAATCCGAATCCTTCTTTACGTTCTTTGCGGCTAATACTCCGAATCCGAATCTACTACTCTGTGGTCTCTGTGCCCTCTGTGGTGAATTCCTATCTTCGATCACAGCGAGAAGCGCGCGAAGAAATTCTACATCTCTTGGTTGGCGTTGATGATGTCGGTGGACGGACCGAGGATTGTCTCTAGGACTTTTTGTTTGCCGCCGGGCCAGACATGGCCGGCGCCGGTGAGTTTCCACAGCACGACCTCGGCGCCGTCGCGGCAACTTGAATAAATATATTTCGTCGCCGTGTGGCCGCGCCCGTCGCGCCGTTCCGCGATGGTGGGTTCGGCGGCGCAACCGTTGTGCTTGACCCAGTTGGCAATCATCTGATCGATGTTGGGATGAAACACCTGGCTCTTGGTCATGGGAAACGGCGGACCGAGACCGCCGCCGTAAAGTGCGCGCGGATCGTCGATGCTGTGGATATGCAGGACCGGTACCGCCCGCGAAGATTTTATCGTCGGCAACACCATGCCGCCGGCCACCGGCGCCACCGCGGTGATAATATCGCTAGCCTGCGCCGCCAGTCGGTGCGCCATCATGCCGCCATTCGACATGCCAGTCGCAAAGATGCGGCGCCGATCGATGGGCAACTTTTGCGACAGTTCTAAAATCAGCGCGCGCACAAAACCGACGTCGTCGATCTTGTTCAGTACCGCGTAGGCGCAGCAAGTGCCAGCGTTCCAAGTCAGTAAGCGATTGCCGAAACGGCCGCTGCCGTTGGGATAGACGGCGATAAAGTTTTCCCGATCGGCGAGCCGATCCATTAAAGAGTACTGCTGTTCGTTGGCGCCATGGCCGCCACCGCCGTGGAAATTGAGAACAACTGGAAGCGTCGGCTTATCGCCCGCGCGCGCTGGCACATGGACGATAGCGCTACGCTCGCGCCCAGCGTGCGTGAAATTAACTTGATGATCGCCCGGCGCGAACGCCGCAGTGGCGTTGTTGGTGCACAGCGAAAAAAATACCAGCGGCATCAATATGCGTGAGGTGATCTTCATGTACAGCCACGCCGAGCAAACAAATTCGGGGAGCATTGCTCCCCGAATCATGCGAAGTTATTGATGGAGCGTTTAGTATTCGCGCCGCTGTCTCAACTGCTCCAGATCGCGCCGCTGTTGCAGAAGCTCCTGATTGTTCTGGTTGATCTGGCGATCCTGGTCGTAGGCCTGATTGTCTCGCCCCTGCAACTGGTCACCGATCAATGCGCCGGCGCCCAAACCGAGCGCTCCGCCGATGGCCGCGCCCAAGGCGGGATGTTTCACCGCCGAACCGATTAACCCGCCGACGCTGGCGCCGCCCAACGCACCGATGCCCGCGCCTTTTTCCCGGCTGGTTAAATTGCCGCCGGCACAGCCGACGAACAGTGACGCGGTAAGCGCCGCGCTCACCACCATCACGGAAAAACTTTTCTTGCTCTGCGAAAAATGGTTCATGGCATTTGCTCTCCTTAGAACCTTTAGACGCGCGACGAGTGAGATTGTTTACGAGAAAAAAGCATTACCGCGAAGCGGATACCCGAAGACGATCACGTCATCAGCGCATGCGCTGAATCGTCGCGATTCGATCATCCAGTGCCGGATGGGTCGAAAGAATCCCGCCGCCCGCGCCGCTGCCGGCGCTGCGGCGAATCCAGGTAAGCGAGTTGAGCATGGTCTCTTTGGAATAACCGGCGCGGCGCAAGATCTCGACACCATGTTCGTCGGCTTCATATTCTTCGCTGCGGCTGTAGCCGCGCGCGACCAATTCGCCGGCGATGGGCGCCAGCGCGCCGGCAGCCGGGAACAAGGACTGGAGTCCGGCGGAAAGAATGTTGAGACCGGCACCCACGGTTTGCGCTTTGGCGACGTGACCGAGATCTTCATGCGCTAGTTCGTGCGCCAATACGCCGCGCAGTTGATCTTCGTCGGCGCGCCGCAGCAAACCGGCGGTGACGTAGAACTGGCAATTGCCGGCGTTGGCGGCATTGATTTCAGTTTGGTTGAGTACGCCGATGCGCACTTGCTCGGCGCGGCAAGGATGATTCATCGCTTGGATCAACGGCAGCATCACCCGGCGTAAACGCTCCGCGTCAAACGAATCGCCGCGACTCGTGGCATTGCTCGGCGGCGGCGAGTAACTGTCGCGGCTCGGCCGCCGGCTCGGCGCAGGCGCCGGCGTTAGCGCTAAGCAAGCGGAAAGCGACATAACAGCGAGCGCAGAAGCGCTAAACGTAGTTGTCAGTTCCCAGTTTTTAGTTGCCAGTTTTCTGGCAACTGAAAACTGCCAACTAGAAACTAACAACTTTCTCACTCCCTGTTCCATACCGTAGCCTGCGAAACCTTACGACGCCGGCCGCTTACCATCCGCCGCGGTGGTCGACTCGGCGCCGCGTTTTTCCTCGATCAAATCCAAATAGACTGTGCCGAAAACGATCTTGCTGCTAAGTTTCACCGGCAAGCGCCGTTCGTCCGCAGAAATCCAGATCACCGCTTCGTTCAAGCGTCCGGCGTAACCTTTCTTGGTCGTGTTCTGGACCCGCGGCAGGATGCGAAACGCCTCGATCGACTTGCCCGACTCCAACTCGACCATTTCCTTTTTCTCGATGAACAGTTCGAGCAAATAGCGGTAGCGTCCGCCGAACAGTTTGAAGTACAGCCGATCGCCGACTTTGAAATCGATGCTGCGCGCCAGATAAATCGCCGAAATCGGATCGAGGGTATTGTTGGATTCGAACCGATAGTCCCGGGTGCGGTGGCCAACCTGCGTGCGATAAACCTTCCACTGCTTGGTGCCCGCATCGTACTTGGCATCGGTGTCGATCACCCGCGAGTTCTCCCGCTGGCTAAAATTGTAATGCACCGGCTCCAGGTTTTTGGCGTCGAAGGTCGACAGGATTACGTCGCGCATTTTCCAGATCAAGTCGAGGGCGCGCGAGGTTTTGGCGTCCACCCGCACGTTAATCACTTTCTTGCCATCGACCACCGTCTGGGTCGTCTGAACCTCAGCGATCGCCACCGAGAACATGCCGTTCCAAGTCGCGCGATAAACTTCCTTCTTGCCCCTTTCGGAAGGCAAAGTATGCGGTTGATAAACCGGCACCGCCTCTAATTTCATCATCAGCGCTTGCGGCGCTTGCGCGGCGCGGATCGGCAGCGCGCTGAGAAATGCACACAGGACGGTTATGAGTATCGCTTTGGTTCGGATCATGTCACACTATTAGACGCGCGAGTTGGCCAAACGTTTAAGTTTCCTAACATAAAAGTCGCGCCCTGAATACGGCTCTTTTGCGATAGCCACAACACAGAGCTAAGTCAGCCATATAATTGCAGTCACCCGTGCTTTTGGTTAGTATTGACCTGCCAATGAACTTCGCAATGATAGTCCAGCAAGTTAACCGCAGTCCTTACATTGCGCAGTTTCTCGTAGCCATCGTTTTTCTGGGTTTAGCAAGCGTCGCGGTCGGGCAAGACGTAAAAACTTTCCCGGCCGCGATGCCATCGGCGCAGGCTCTCAAATCCTGCATGGAGAGCCGCAACGGCGCCGAGTGCATGGACCAACTGTTTCGCGTCGCGCTTAAACAGCACTCGACCAAAGAAATCTTGCAACGGTTACAAAGCTATCAAGACAATGACCCGGAAATTCGCCGCGATTGTCATCCCATCGTCCATGCCATCGGCCGGGAAACCTACCGCATTAAAGGTACGATCCACGACTCCTTCGACGCCTGCGACCAAACCTGCCATTCGGGTTGCTACCATGGCTCGGTGGAGCGCTTTTTGCGGGGCGAAAATATTTACGCCGAGATTAACAAGCATCCCGGCACCAACGAACTCAAACAAAAAGCCGCCATCGCCTGCGATCCAAAAGTCGTCGCGCGCTTCCGCTTCCAATGCTTGCATGGCCTCGGCCACGCGCTGCTGTATTTTTCGAGTTACAAGCTGATGCCTTCTTTGGAAATCTGCGACGTGCTGCCCGAGGACTGAGGCCGCTCGTCATGCTACGGCGGCGTGTTCATGGAAAATGTTTTCAACGCCACACCGGAGACCCGCGATTTGAGCCCCACCGACCCGCACTATCCGTGCAACAAGCTCGATAAAAAATACCGAGCAGATTGCTACGTCATGCAGACTTCGCGCATGACCGAGATGGGACTCAGCACCGAAAGTTTATTTCAGGAATGCGCCAAAGCCGGCGAGTTTCAAATCCGCTGCGCCACCTCCATCGGCCGCGACTTGTCCAACGATGTCCGTCTCGGCAACCATCAACCGACGGCGCAAAAATGCCAACTCGCCACGGGCGATGCGCGCCTCGCCTGCGTGCGCGGCGTGATTTACGCGCTCATCGATAACACCTGGGACGGCCGCTACGCCCTGCCCTTTTGCGCCGCCCTGAGCCAAGACAGCGATCAATCCGCCTGCTACCGCGACAGCGTCAGTTATCTCAAAGAGACCTTTGAAAAATCCACCGCCGACATCGCCAAGGAATGTGTGATCCACGTCGGTCAATCCAAACGTTGCAGCGAACTCGCGGCGCGCTAAACCGCGCCGGGACAATTATTTTGGAATCTGTAATGTGGAATTTGGAATCGCATCAGCACTCTTGCGCGTCCTCTGAGTAAGTGAAAGAGTAGCCGCGCAATCCTCTCCAGTCGCCCGGCACTTGTGAAATTATGGAAGCTCCGCTGTTAATGATCATCGACGACGAATTTGGCGTGCGCGAGTCGCTCAAGATGGTCTTCGGCAAACAATATCGCGTGCTCGAAGCCGACTCCGTCGACGTCGCCCTGCCGATCGTTCAAGAAACCCGCCCCCAAGTAATTTTACTCGACGTTATGATGCCCAAGACCGACGGCTTCGAGATGCTTCAGCGGCTAAAAGAGATCGACGCGGGCTGTGAAGTCATCATGTTGACCGGCGTCAATTCGCAGCAGCTGGCGGAAAAAGCCAAAGACTTCGGCGCCTGCGATTTTGTCGGCAAACCTTTTGACATCGTCGAGATCCGCAACAAAGTCGCCCAAGCCTTCGAACGCATCGCGCAAAAAAATCCGCCGCCGCCACTGCAAAGTTAAGCGCAGCACCGACGCATCGAAGCGATGGCCACAACCATTCAGCGCAAAACTCTTTACGTCATTGTTATCGCGTTGCTGCTCGCCGGCTGCGCCAGCCTCAAGCAGTGCGCCTACCGCGGCGTCAACCGCGATCAATGGCAGCAACCGGAAAAAGTCATCGCCGCGCTGCAAATTCGTCCCGGCGATCAAATCGCCGACCTGGGCGCCGGCGGCGGCTATTTCACATTCAAGCTGGCAAACGCAGCCGGACGCACTGGCAAAGTCTACGCCGTCGATATCGATCGAGAGATGACCGACCTGATCGCCCAACAAGCGCAAAAAGACGCAGTTAAAAATGTCGCCACGATCGTCGCCAAAGACAGTGATCCCATGTTGCCGCAGTCCGGCGTCGATCTGGTCTTCACCAGCAACACCTATCACCACATCGGCGACCGCGTCGCCTATTTCGCCAACCTGCGCAAATATCTCCGTCCCGGCGGCAAAATCGCGATCATCGACTACGACCGGCGCGCCTGGATCGAAGGTTTGCTACGCCACTACACGCCGAGCGAGTTCATCAAACGGGAGATGGAACAGGCGGGATACAAGTTGCAACAAGAATTTGATTTCCTCGACCGCCAATCGTTCCTGGTTTTCACCATTTCCAAATAAATCCGGCAACCGGAATCTCCTACTTTTTCTTTGTGAGCTTTGCGTTCTTTGCGGTTAACATTTTCCGAATCCAAATCCTCATCCTCTGTGATCTCTGTGCCCTCTGTGGTTAAATCCTTTCGCCGTTCCGGTAGCGGGTTAGACTTGGTCCATCACGGCACGCCGAATCTCCCTTCATCGCTTGCTCCACTGAGCAAAAATCGGTACTTTACCCTGCAACTGGAGCTTTCTTGACCACCACTTACATCCTCAAAGATTTATCCGAACCGATCCGCAATAGCTCAGGGCTCGACTACCGCAAGGAGCTGAACGACGCGCAGTACGAAGCGGCGACGGCGATGGACGGACCGTTGTTGATCGTCGCCGGCGCCGGCACGGGAAAAACCCGCACGCTAGTTTACCGCGTCGCCCATCTGATCGATCAAGGCATCGATCCGCGTTCGATCTTATTGATGACCTTCACTCGGCGCGCCGCCGAGGAAATGATTCGGCGCGCGAGTTTGTTGATCGACAGCCGCTGCAGCCAAGTTTCCGGCGGCACGTTTCATTCGTTCGCCAATTTGGTCCTGCGCGTGCACGGCCGCCATGTCAACTTGGCGCCGTCGTTCACGATCATGGACCGGCCCGACAGCGAAGACGTGATTCAGACGCTGCGCTCGGACATGGGACTCAACACCAAAGAGAAGCGCTTTCCGCGCAAACAAACCGTCGCGGAAATTTTTAGCATGACCCACAACAAGCATATTGCGCTGAACGAATTGCTTGAATTGGAATATCCCCATTTAGTCGAAGTCCAACCGGAACTAGCGGAAATGCAGCGCCGCTATACGGAATTTAAACAAACCAAGTCGCTGACCGACTACGACGATCTCTTGATCAAGCTGCGCGACCTGTTGGCCGACCATGCCGAAGTGCGTAACCGGCTGTCCGATGCCTATCGCTATATAATGGTCGACGAATATCAGGACACCAACCACTTGCAGTCGGAAATTGTCCGGCTGTTGGCGGCCACCCATGACAACGTCGCGGTGGTCGGCGACGACGCCCAGAGCATTTATTCTTTTCGCGGCGCCGATTTTCGCAACATCATGGACTTTCCCAAGCAGTTTCCCGGCGCGCGCATCATCAAGCTCGAAGAAAATTACCGCAGCACCCAGCCGATTTTGAATTTGACCAACGAGATCATCTCGCGCGCCACCGAAGGCTATGACAAGCGTTTGTTCACGCGCAAAAGCGTCGGCAGCCGGCCCAAGCTGGTGCAGGCCGGCAGCGAGCAGATGCAGTCGCAATTCGTCTGTCAAAAAATTTTAGAGCTGCGCGAAGAAGGAGTCCCGCTGTGGGACTTGGCCGTGCTGTTTCGCTCGAGCTTTCATTCTTTCGATTTGGAAATCGAGCTGGCCCGGCGCAACATACCGTTCGTCAAGCGCGGCGGCTTTCAATTCATGGACGCCGCCCATGTAAAAGATCTGCTCGCCCATCTGCGCGTCCTCGCCAATCCTCAAGACGCGGTGTCGTGGAATCGAGTTTTAATGTTGCTCGAAGGCGTCGGACCAGGGGCGTCGCAGAAGATTATCAAATGGCTGCTCGAAGGCGGCAACGCCGTGGAGCGGCTGCGCTCTTACAATGCCAAGGGCAAGATCGCCCATGGCCTACGCACTCTGGCGCAAGTGTTGGAAGAAGCCGCCCGCGCCGAGCTGCCGTCGGAGCAGGCTAATTATTTGCTGCAATATTATTTGCCGATCCTGAAACAAAACTATCCCGACGATCATCCCAGGCGTCTCAGAGACATGGAACATTTCCAGGGCATGACCGAACGCTATCGCGATCTCAATCGTTTGTTGAGCGACATGGCGCTGGAACCGCCCAACGATAGCATCGGCGGCGAACTCGCCGTTGACCCCGATGAAGGTCCGTTGATTCTATCGACGATTCACTCAGCCAAGGGATTGGAGTTTCACTCGGTGTTCATCATCTGGGCGCTGGAGGGACGCTTCCCGTCGTTTTACAACACCAACTCGGCCCAGGAATTGGAAGAAGAGCGGCGCCTGCTCTATGTCGCCGCCACCCGCGCCAAACAAAATCTTTTTATCAGTTACCCAACCCGGGTCTTCGACAAGAGTTTACGCATGGTGTTGTCGCAACCGTCGCAGTTCGTCGACGGCATTTCCTCGCGCATGTTGGAACCGGTCGCCCTCGTGCCCGAGGGCTCCTATTGGAATTGGGAGAGTTAACCATGGTGAAACCGCTACTCTATATCGTCGTCTTCATCAGCGGCGCGGTCTTGATGGCGTTAGAGATCGTCGGCAGCCGCGTGCTCGCGCCCTACTTCGGCAGCTCGATCTTTGTCTGGGGCAGCTTGATCTCGGTGGTCATGACCGCGCTCAGCATCGGTTACTACTGGGGCGGTTGGCTGTCGGCACGCGAGCCCTCCTACGGCAAATTGCTTTTGCTGCTGGTGGTGCCCGGCGTCCTGATTTTCTTTTTGCCGTTTATTTATCCGTCGGTGAACGAGCAGATCGCCATGATCGATTTCGGCAACCGGCTAAATCCGTTGATCGCTTGCGCCGCGCTGTTCTTGGCGCCGGGAATTTTCCTCGGCGCGGTCTCGCCCTACGTGATTCGCCTCGCCGCTACGCAATTGAATACCGTCGGCAGCACCGCCGGCACGCTGTACGCGGTGTCCACCGGCGGCAGCATCTTGGGCACGCTGCTCACCGCGTTCTATCTAATTCCCGTTCTCGGCGTCAGCAATATTATCCACGCCCTGGGTATTACGCTGGTGTGTTTGTCGTTAGTTGTAGTACCTTTGATCCGGTTGCAGCGAATTCCCTTGAGCCAAGCCATCGCCACCTTTTCGGTATTGCTCGGTTCGCTGAGCATGTTTGGAGCGCCGTTGGCTTGGGCAAAGACCATCATGCAAAAAGATACTTTCTACCATCGCATCCGCGTCGAAGAAGACGACGAAGCGCGCTACATGTACTTCGACCGTACGTTGCAAAGCGCCATGACCTTGAAAGATCCGAGCGCCTTGCGGCTGATTTACTCGCGCTACACCTCCTTGGGATTTACTTTCCGGCCCGATGCCAAGAAAATGCTCATCATCGGCGTCGGCGGCGGCTCGATCCCGAAAAAAATCCAGAAAGAATTTCCCAACATTGAAATCGACGCCATCGACCTCGATCCCGAAGTGATCAAGATCGCCAAGGAGCGCTTCAACGTCAAGGAAACCAGTCATCTGCGGCTGCACGCCCAGGACGGCCGGCTGTTTCTCACTCGCACGCAGAACTTGTACGATATAATTTTACTCGACGCCTACTTCACCGACGCCACGCCGTTTCATCTGGCGACCAAGCAGTTTTTCGAACTGGCGCAGAAAAAGCTCACGCCCAACGGCATCGTCGTGGCCAATTTGATCAGCGCCGTCACCGGCCCGTCGGGCAAGATCGCGCGCGCCTTCGTGCGCACCCAGCGCCAAGTGTTTCCGCAGATTTATATTTTCGCCGCGCGCCGCCCGGAGAACGTCAGTCTCGACACGATCCAGAACGTCATCGTCATCGCCACCCGCGACAAACAGCGCGTCGACATCAAAGAGATCGTCAAACGCGCCAGCGCCATCGACAAAGATCTTTTCCCCGATCCGATCCAAGACGTCGCCGTCGCCTATTACGACCGGGCCCTGGCTGAAGACGTGCCGATTCTCACCGATGACTACGCGCCGACGGATAATCTGCTCAATCCTTAGCGCCGGCGTTCTCTCCGCCTGCGCGCTTTTCAACCACGCCACGCCCGAGCGCGTCGTCCGCGTCAAGCTGCTCGCCGACGTCGCCTTTCGCGCGAGAAATCCCGAGTGGCAGAGCGAAGCGCGCGGCCTTATCGAAGCGACCTCGGACTACTACGAGCGCGAGTTCAACATTCGTCTAGTCAGTCAAAACGTCGCCGCATGGCCGGAGCGCGAACGCATGAGTTCCACGCCGCAACTGCTAAGCCGCTTGCAAAAAGATTTTTCCGCGCCGAGCGCCGACTATGACGTGATCGTCGCCTTCAGCGGCGAAAACGTCAGCCGCTATCTCACCGCCGGCCGGCCGCGGGTCGACCGAGTCGGCGAGTGTATACGAGGCTTGAGCCAGTACATGATCGTGCCCACTGCGAAAATTTTTCGCTACGGCGGTTTGAACCGCGAGCCCGAGCCCGATGTGATCACGCTGATTCATGAATTCGGCCATGTCTTCGGCGCCGAACATGTCGACGACAATCAATCGCTGATGCATGAGAACTACGGCTACCGCACCGAGTTCGACGCCAAGAACCGCGCGGCAATAGTGAAAAATAAATTCTGCCTATTTGCCAAATAGAAAATTAGGCAGTAGGCAATAGGCAACAGCCAATAGTCTGAAATCCGGATTCGGACTTCAATCTTACTGTTGCCTGATGCCTTATGCTAAACAAGCTCCGCATCGTCATGGTTCGTCCCCAAGGCTCGGGCAACGTCGGCTCGGTGGCGCGGGCGATGAAAAACGTCGGCGCCAGCGAACTCGCCATCGTCGGCGACGCGCGCACGCAAAGTTTCTGGGCCAAGGCGATGGCGGTCCATGGCCGCGATGTTTTGGCCGAGGCGAAACACTACCCGACGATCCGCGAAGCGATCGCCGATTGCATCTTTGTCGTCGGCACCACTTGCCGCACCGGACTCTATCGCAGTCACAGCCAAAGCGTGCGCGAAGCGGCGCCGTCCATGGCCGCGGCATTGAGCAACGGTAAAGTCGCTTTGCTATTCGGCCCGGAAGACCACGGCTTGAGCAACAAAGATCTCGAACACTGCCAGGAACTGATTATCATTCCGGCCAATTCCGAGTACCAATCCTACAACGTCGCCCAGGCGGCGGTGATCTGTCTCTACGAGATTTACGTCGCGTCGTTGGAAAAACCGCCGGCGGCGAATGAATTTGCCCTCGCCCAAGCGGAAGACATCGAGCGGCTCTTCGACCTCATGAGGAGTTCGCTGCTCAAAATCGGATTCTTAAATGCCGAAAATCCCGAACACATACTGCTCGCGCTGCGGCGCATCCTCGGCCGCGGCGGTCTAGCCGCCCGCGACAGCCGCATCTTGACCGCCATGTTCCGCCAGATCGAATGGTTCGCCAAAGACGGCTGGAAAGCCGTCGAAGAAAAAGAGCGGCAGGGCATCAAGATTAAGTAGCGGCGCAGCACATCTTGTCATCATAAATATCGGATTCGGAAATTTCTCCCGCAAAGGCGCGAAGGCGCAAAGTTAAGAAAATAAGATTTCCGAAGTTAGCGCCTTTGCGGGAGATTCTCCGATTCATTATTTGCGAACTTTGCGTTCTTTGCGGCCAACTCCTATCCTCTTTCCTTGCCGCAGCGCTGGACCGCGCCGTCAAGCCGCGCTAAGGTGCGGCCAATCATCGCTCGCTCAGGAGGAGAAATGAACGTCAACGATTTCAACTTGAAAAAAACCGCGCTGCTGTTTTTCGATATTCTCAACGGCTATGTGCCGGAGCCGGCGCCAGGCAAGCCGCGAGTATTGAAGCCGTGGATTCAAAACGCCGTCAAGCTCAGTAAAGCCGGGCGCGCCGCCGGCTTGCCGGTATTTTTCGCCAAGGGTAATCACCGTCCGGACAACGCCACCAGCGCGCTGCTGCTCACCGACACCAACAACTCGCTCGCGCCTTGGCCCAACGGCGAAGTGACGAAAACTAAGATGCACGTCATCGCCGGTGACAAAAGCTCCGACGTGCTCGCCGACTTGGAACCGAAGGCCGACGACTACTACATCGTCAAATATCGCTGGAGCGCGTTCTTTCAAACCTATCTCGATCTGGCGCTGCGCACTCGCGGCATCGACACGATCATCATCTCCGGCGGCTCGACGGATGTCGGCGTGACCTCGACCATGTACGCCGCCCGCGACTTGGATTATAACCAGATCGTCGTCAGCGACGCCTGCGGCACCTCCCACGACCAACGCGCCCACGACACCCTGATGGAAATAATTTTTCCGCGCATGGCCCGCGTGCGCACGACCGAGCAGGTGATCGAGATGATTGTGAAGGCTGGCAAATAGGATAAAAGAACTGTTCACCACGAAGGACGGAATATTATTTATCCGAAACCTTCGTGCCCTTCGTGGTGAGATGAAATTTTCATTCGACAAAAGACAATAACAAATTGATTTAAGAAACAAGGAGTCCAACATGGCAGCGAACGTCACCGCCCCCGTCGGCATCAGCAAGAACATCAAACAGATCGGCCGCATGGATCTCGCCGGCGGCGGCTCGGTGGTCGTCGAGAACGGCTACGCCTACGTCGGCCACATGGACCCGCCGCACGGCACCTCGATTATCGACGTCAAGGACGCGAAGAATCCCAAAGTCGTTGCCCACATCGGAATCCCCGAAGGCCTGCACTCGCACAAGGTGCGCGTCAGCGGCGACATCATGCTGATCAACTACGAACGCTACAAAGCCAAACAAGAACTGCAATCGGGACTGAAGATCTTCGACATCTCGAACAAGACGAAACCGCGCGAGATCGCCATGTACAAGACACCGGGCAAAGGCGTGCACCGCTTCACTTTCGACGGCCGCTACGCCTATATCTCACCGACCATCGACGGCTATCAAGGCAACATCGCCATGATGCTCGACATGAAAAATCCCGAGCAGCCCGAAGAAGTCATGCGCTGGTGGATGCCCGGTCAATGGGTCGCCGGCGGCGAGACGCCAAATTTTAAAGGCGCGGACACGCGCTGCCACCATCCGATCCGGCGCGGCGACCGTTTGTACATCAGCTACTGGCACGGCGGCTTCGCCATCGTTGATATCTCGAACATGAGCAAACCGCGAACCGTCAGCACGCTCGACTGGAGTCCGCCCTATCCCTGTCCGACCCACACGACGCTGCCGCTGCTGAACAAAATCATGGAGCGCGACTGGCTGATCGTCACCGACGAAGAGGTCGGCGAGAAGTTGAACGAAACCCACAACGCCTTTCTCTGGGTCGTCGACATCACCAAAGAAGATTTGCCATTGCCGGTGGCGACTTTCATCGTCCCCTTCGAAGGCAAGTCGACGCCCATGAACCGCTTCGGCGCGCATCAACCGGCGGAGCAAGTCTACGGCAACACGCTCTACGTCACCTGGTTCGCCGGCGGCCTGCGCGCGGTGGATTTTTCCAATCCCTATCAGCCCAAAGAAGTCGGCTACTACGTGCCCAATCCCGGCAAAGGTCAGAACGTCGTCATGAGCAACGACGTGTTCCACGACAAAGACGGCAATCTGTATTTGATCGACAGATACGATGGATTAGAAATTCTCGAATCACGGATTTGAAAGCATGATCGTGGCTCGTGTAAAGACGTAGGGTGCGCTTGCGCACCGTCTTCGTAGGATGGGTGTCGTGGCAACGTCAATATGTCATGTTAACAGCAACGCGATTATGTCAGGGTAGTGCGTTGGGTTGAGGTCGTAAGTTAGAAACCTGGCCATAGCGGAACCCCACCTTGTTGGAGTTGGTTCGATATAGGCCAAGTGTGTGCGTC